>JAIMAD010000047.1 GCA_023512145.1 Bacillus sp. (in: firmicutes)
TTAGCAACTCTTCTTCCTAAAGGATATATCGATACTCCAACAGTTGGATCATCGATGAAAGGGGTTAGTAATGTAAGTGGCTGGTTTTTAGATGGAAGCGGCGTAGCCAAGATTGAAATATTGGTAGATGGAAAAGTGATGGGACAAGCACAGTATGGTACTACACGTCTTGATGTAGGAGATAAGTTTCCAGACTATAAAAATGCTAATTCTGGATTCCAATATTCCCTCAATACCATGAATCTAACGAATGGACAACACTCACTAACGGTAAGAGAGACAGGCAGTAATGGAATCACGACAACTCTCAGTAGCCGTATAGTTTATGTTCAAAATTTACCTGCAAAAGGGTCTATTGATGCTCCAACAAATGGTTCTTTGATTAAAGGGACTAATGTAAGTGGTTGGTTTTTAGATGGAAGTGGCGTAGCCAAAGTTGAAGTGTTGGTTGACGGAAAAATGATGGGGCAAGCACAGTATGGGAATATTCGTCTCGATGTTGAGATGGCCTTTCCGGACTATCAAAATGCGAACTCTGGATATAATTATTCCCTCAATACCCTGAATTTAACGGTGGGGAAACACACATTAACAGTAAGAGAGACAGGAAATAACGGAACTACGACAGAACTTAAAAGTGTATTCTATGTCCAGAGATTATCGACAAGGGGACATATTGATGCCCCAGCAACGGGTTCAACCATCAAAGGTGATAGTGTTGTAGGTGGTTGGTTTTTAGATGAAAGTGGCGTAGCCATGATTGAAGTATTGGTAGATGGGAAATTAATGGGACAAGCACAATACGGTACCACACGTTCCGATGTACATAAGGCCTACCCAGACTATCAAAATGAAAATTCAGGATATCAATACACCCTGAATACTAAGAATCTAACAAATGGTCAACACTCATTAATAGTTAGAGAGACTGGTAAAAACGGAAACAAGACCGAACTTAAAAGGCTAATTAACGTCCGAAATTTACCGACAAGAGGCATTATTGATTTCCCAACAGCGGGTTCAACGATCACAGATAATAGTGTCGTACGTGGTTGGTTTTTAGATGATAGCGGTGTAGCCAAGATTGAAGTGTTGGTAGATGGGAAACTTATGGGGCAAGCACAATATGGCACTACACGGACCGATGTACAAAAGGCCTACCCAGACTATCAAAATGGAAATTCTGGTTATCAATATACTCTTGATACTAAGAAACTAACAAATGGCCAACATACACTAACAGTTAGAGAAACAGGAAATAAAGGAACCACGACAGAGCTTAAACGTCTATTCAATGTCCAAAATTTACCGACTAAAGGATATATTGATGCCCCTAAAAATGGATCTACAATTAAAGGTGATAGTGTTGTACAGGGTTGGTTTATAGATGGAAGTGGTGTAGCCAAAATAGAGATATTGGTAGATGGAAAAATTGTGGGAGTAGCACAGTATGGCATTGAGCGTACAGATGTCGAGAGCGCGTATCCAGACTACCATAATGCTAACTCAGGATATCAATATACCCTTGATTCCAAGCTGTTTGCTGATGGCCAACATACACTAGCAGTTAAGGAAACAGGGAAAAATGGATCAACCTTCATTACAAGCACTAACAATATAACTGTTGTTAACGGTATTGGAAACCCTTTTATCACTCTTAACTTAAAGAAACCGGCTAACATAACAGCAAACGATATTGTTAATTTCTTTAATCTAAAAAGTCCTAATAGCCCACTTAAAGGTTTTGCCCAAAATTTTATTGATGCTCAAAACAAATATGGTGTTAACGCACAATATCTTGTTGCACATGCTATTTGGGAAACGGGTTGGGGAGGCTCAGATTTAAGAACATATAAGCATAATCTTTATGGATATGGTGCTTATAATGTATGTCCGTTCACTTGTGGTTATTATTTCCCAACAGGGCTTGATAGTATTAATAAAGTAGCTTATCAAGTTAGGCACGATTATCTCGATGAATCAGGGAATTATTACGAATCAAGTTATGGACCTACTTTAGTGGGCATGAATGTTCATTATGCGACAGATCAAAATTGGAAAACCGGCATTGCTAATCTTATGGCAAGTATTAAACCGTATGATTATTCATATTATGCTAGTGCTCCAAATCTTGCCGCTTCCGGCAGTGTCCCACCATTTTATGGTAGGGATATACCAGTTGGGCAAAATTATCCAGTGGATACAATCATTAATTTTCCAAGTGGTGTAACAGCAAAAGTTAACACTTCAGGTCTTACGTTTAGATCGTTACCATATGTTTCAACCTCAACGGTTATAAGCACACTTAGTTTAAATACTGGGGTCACTATATTAGGCTATAATACAGATGTGTCTTATGTACCAAATAGTAGTGGAAATTATGCCTACCGTTGGTATAGAGTAAATGTCAATGGTAAAGATGGCTGGTTATATGGTAATTATATTAATATAGAAAATTTATTTAAAGTTGATGTAAGTAGCAGTACTTTGCGAATTCGCAGTTCTACTTCTACAGATTCTGACAATAATATATTGACAAGTGTTAATAATGGAACACATCTGATTGCGGTATTGAATAATGGCAATCCAGTTACTGAAAATGGATGGTATAAAGTATACCTACCAAATTCAACAGCTACAGGATGGGTATCCGGAGAATTCGTTAAACAAATCACGAACTAAGAAAATGACAAATATATGTACTAAAGGGTTTCGTTTTGAGGTGGATATGCCGTAATTGTCGTAACCAAGTGTGGCAAAATAACCACCTCGAAACAATAAAAAGGGAATGGCTCATCTTAGTGAGCATTCCTTTTTTGCTGTAAAAATCATCCGAATAGAGGTAAAATTAATAGGTAGCTAGTTGATTTTTTATGCTCATAGTTTAAGTATTTAACCATGAATGCCTAGATTCAAGTGAATGATACCTGGTATTATTAATGACTGTGAAGTTGTTAGTATTGAAACTTGCATTTTGATTGGAGTATTGCTTAAATGAATTTTAGGGCAGACTGGATTCATTATTCCAAAGAATGGAGAGTAATTACACTTGAAATCTGAAAGCAAAAGTAAATTTTTTAAAGGAACATTTTATGTTTTTATTATTAAATTATTAGGGTCTGGCTTAGCATTTCTAACCCAAGTAATTATAAGTAAATCATTAGGAATAGAGTCATATGGTTCATTAAGTATATTTTTATCGCTTGCTAATATATTGATTGTTTTACCGTTAATTGGAATGGATACGGGGATCATTCGGAGCGTTGCCGGGACGGATGAAAAAAACCATCGCAAATGGTTTCTTACTATTTCTATTAAGATAATTTCATTATTGTTGGTTATTATTTTATTCGTTGTCTGGATTACCCAAAATAGATTATTTGCATCGTTCAATTTAGACCCAGAGCTGGGAATTTATTTAATGTTGTATGTGGTTTTTATTGCCTATTCCAAAATATTAGACGGTTTTTTTCAAGGAGAAAAAAAGACTGTAATAGCGAATTTATTTACTCCTTTCTTAAACAACTTAATTAAATTGATAGTATTGGTAGTTGTATACAGCATGACACGCGGACTTCAACCCACGGTTATCGTTCTCCTTGCGGTTGAAATGGTATTGGTGGTTATCCGGTTTATTTATATAGGGAAGGGCTATTTAGATGTAAAACCCAAACCAAAGGGTAAGGTTTCGGAATACGTGAGTTATTCGATACCATTATTCTTTGTAACTTCCATTTCTATTGTGCTGGTGTCGCTAGATAAATTCATTTTAAGCTATATGATGGGAAATTTCGAAGTAGGTATTTTACGGATCTTTGAAAACTATGCTGCAATATTGGCTTTATTTGTGGCACCATTTGTTACGATGTGGCCGATCATGTCTGAATACTATCGAAAGAATAGAATGGATGAGCTGAAAGAATTGTTTGAGCAATCCACGCTGGTCATTTCAGTATTAATTCTACCTGCATGGGTTACTCTGACTGTGTGTAATGATGAGATACTTAGTATATTTGGAGTTAATGCCTCACAGGTTGATAACATAAAATTAATCATGTTTTTGTTTTTCCTCGGAACGGTTTATGACGCCATCATCGGACCCGCGGGTGCACTATTAAGCATGACAAAACATTCCAAAATTAATTTAATCAATAATATATTGTTGTTATTCATGAATGTATCGCTAAGTTTGATCCTCATTCCAAAAATTGGATTACTGGGTGCAGCAATTTCATTTTCCGCTTCAAAAATATTTATTAATACAATGAATGTGTATCAAAATAAAAGACTGTTTAATTTATTTCCTTATGGAAAACTACACCTCTTTTTAATTGCCGCAGGAGTTCCTATTTACTTTATAGGATCAGTGGTAAAATCATACGTAAATGCAGGAACCATTATTAATATAGTGATTATTGGAGTATTGGCCTATTTATTATATTTTGGACTTTTTATCTTAATAAACAGGGAAAGTGCAAAAAAATTATTGATGCAATTGAAAAAGAAGAATGCAAATTGAAATGTTGTATTTGTGGCTAATCAGTGAGTATGTTAAAATTCTTGAATATAGAATTAATATTGATTTAGTATGGTTAGGTTAGATTCTTAGTAAAAAAAATTAATTTTAATGTTAGAGGGTTGAAAATGAAAAAAGTAATTACTTACGGGACATTTGATTTATTGCATTATGGACATATTAACCTTTTAAAAAGAGCAAAGGACTTAGGTGATTATTTAATTGTTGGGCTTTCCACTGATGAATTTAATCAACTAAAAGAAAAAAAGTCTTATTTTTCTTACGAACAGAGAAAAGTCCTTTTAGAATCAATTGTTTATGTTGATGAAGTTATACCAGAAATAAATTGGGAACAGAAAAAAAGTGATATTGTGAATAATGATGTGAACACTTTTGTCATAGGGGATGATTGGGAAGGGAAATTTGATATGCTTTCTGATTATTGCAATGTGGTTTATTTACCGAGGACTGAAGGTATATCGACCACAAAAGTGAAAACCGACTTGAATAAACAAAGGTAAAACCATATCTTATAGTCTATTTACTGCTATAGGCGTCACAAGTTTATTTTAATAGTATTGATTTTTTTGATTATATACGGACTCATTCTTGGCATCAGTGGAACGGTAAAACAATCTTTTAAAAATCATCCTGTTCCTTTAAACGATGGCATAAAAGGGAAGCGGCTCAAAATTTGGGGGATTAGGAATGTTAGACTTAAAAAGTAAAATAAAGCATTCAATTAATTTTTTGTTTTATCTAATTAGTTGTATGGTGAAAAAGAAGAAAAACCGGATTGTTTTTGGAGCTTGGTTTGGCGACAGGTATGGTGATAATCCTAGATATTTGATGGAATGGCTGGTAGAGCAGTATCCACAAGAATTCGAATTAATCTGGATAGGTAAACCTGCTGTTATTGAACAGATAGGCATCATTAATAAAATAAAGTTTTTTAAAAAGAACTCCCTTCCCGCACTGTACTATTCAATTACAGCTAAATATGCTTTTTTCTCACATTCGCATACGGATATTTCGAATTTAAATATCTTCGGAAATTGTATCACCGTTCAACTTTGGCACGGAATTCCATTAAAACGGATTGGTGACGATGCGATTAGTTATGAAAGTCACAATGATTTTTTTAGCAAAATTAAAAAAAATAAAATGGACAACTATTCTTTTTATATCTCATCTTCTCAAGAGAACGCCAAAAAGCTTTTGAGTGCCTTTCAAAGTTTTAGTATTACAAAAGATAAGATTCTTTCAATAGGCCAGCCAAGAAACGATTTTCTGGTTACACAGAAAGATGATTCTTCCAATTATAAAAAGAAGCTCTATCACCTTTTTCCAAGTATAAAGGATAAAAATATCATAACTTATATGCCGACTTTTCGAGATAGTACAGGAAAAAATTTTTCGTTTAGATTATTAAAAGGGAAAGATCTTGACAAGCTGTTGACTATTCTTCAAAAACATAATGCGGTCATAATAGAGAAGAATCATTATGCGGTATCTGGCGCGGACCAAGCCAATTTAACGAATTCTCCTTTTATTGTATCTCTAACGAATGTCCCTTTTGATTCACAGGAATTGCTGCTTGCTACTGATTTACTTGTAACCGACTATTCAAGCTGCTATTTTGATTTCTTATTACTTGATAGACCTATTATTCATTATGCATATGACTATCAATCCTATGGAAGCATTGATAGGGGATTTTATTATGACTTGGAAAATGTTCGTGGGGGATCACTGGTAATCTCGGATGAAGAACTTGTAGAATCTATAGATATAAATTTAACTACTCCTGATTTATACAGGGGTGACCGCTTAAATACTATTTCTTTTCTCTTAGACGATGAAAAAGGGAGTAGCAATCAGGAAATATATAAGCTTATTTTAAAGAAGAATTAAACCTTTGCTTTTCGCCAAAGAAATGACACTTAAAAGGGACTAGCTCATTTGATGAGCTAGTCCCTTTTTTTTGAAACCGAAGAAAACACTACGTGTCTTTAGAAATGAATGGTAGATTTTTGTGAGATTGGTGAAACTTTGGGAAAAGGAATTTGTGAATTTTTATTGGATAAAGTACAGTGTACAACTGTTTCTTGACTGGAAACTCAAATAATCGCTTTTTAGTGTTAAGCTTTTGTGACGATGTGAATTATAAAATAATGGTGGAGATAGGCACAACTCTACAACTGTTAAAAAATTAGACAATTACTCAAAAATGGAAACTACCAGTCTGGGGTATACGTTGATATTAGTCACCTCTCCCATTCTCTAATAATATTTGTTAAATTCCTAATCGTGTTAATCATCAGGTTCTTTAAGAGAGAGTATTAAAAATGCGGTATAGGTTGAGAATAAGAGCACACTGTAGCTTTTTTATGGTAGAATAAATGGGGCAAATAGGAAATAGAGGGAGAATTTTGTAATCTAATTCTTTAGCAGTATATATATATATTAATTATAGGTTTTCCAAAATTGAATTAGGAGGAACTTTTTTGAAGGTTTTAGCAATTATCCCTGCTTTTAATGAAGAAGCGGGTTTATTGAGAGTAGCAGAGCAATTTAAAGGGATCAATGACGTCGACATTGTAGTAATAAATGATTGTTCAAAGGATGCTACATCCGTCCTAGGAAAAAAAATAGGATTTAATGTTATTGATTTGCCGTGTAACTTGGGGATTGGAGGGGCTGTCCAGACTGGCTACAAGTATGCCCGCGACCATGGTTATGAGATTGCGGTACAAGTAGATGGTGACGGACAGCATAATCCTTCATATATAAAGGAACTTATCAAGCCAATTCAAGAGGGACGGTCTGATATGGTTATTGGCTCCCGATATCTGAAAAAGGAGGGATTCCAATCAACTCTTTTACGTAGAGTAGGAATAAATTATTTTAGTTTCTTAATTTATCTGCTTCAGAAAAAAAGAATTACAGACCCTACATCTGGGTTTAGGGCCTGCAATCGTCGTGTTATTGAACTTTTTAGCTCCCGTTATCCCAACGACTATCCGGAGCCTGAGTCGATTGTCTACTTATTAAGAAATAATTTTCAGACAGAAGAAGTGCCCGTTGTTATGAATGAACGGTTTGGTGGAGAATCGAGTATTAGTTCGCTTAAGTCTATTTATTATATGATAAAGGTTTCGTTAGCGATGATTATCGATAATATGCGTAAAATTGGGTTAACGTAAGCCGGATAGTATTCCATTTTTTTGAGGAGATTTTTATGATTACTGTTCAATTACAAATAATCCTGTTAATTACTTCTATTATCACTTTTGTGGTTATTATCAATTTAATTCGAAAGTACAATCTTGAATTAAAATATTCGTTTCTATGGCTTTTTTTTTGTGTAGTTAATATCTTGCTAGCAGCATTTTCAAAAATAGCAATCATGATTTCCGAACTATTAAGTATTAAGGAACCAGCCAATGCTATTTTCCTTTTATCATTTATTTTTCAGTTTTTTCTCATCTTCAGCATCACGTTAACCATTTCCAGGATCTCAAATAAGCTCACTCAGCTTGTTCAGGATGTAGCTCTGTTAAAACATGAGGTTGAAAAACTGCAGAACATCAATTCAGTAAAGAGGTAATCGCTAATGTTGAAATATACGTTAATCCTGACAAATATTGTTTGTCTGGTTTTAGGTCAAACAGCCTGGAAATATGGATTAGAGAATGTGCAACTCCATGGAAGCTTAATCCAAAAATTTTTTCAAATTGTCTTTTCCCCATTCATTTTACTTGGATTTGCCCTTTATATTATTGCAACGGTTATTTGGATGTATTTACTTTCAAAACTACCATTAAGCTTTTTATACCCCTTACAAAGTCTTGCCTACATCCTAGCTATGTTTATTGCTCTGTTTCTTTTTAAAGAGCAAATTCCTGTGTCTAGATGGATTGGAGCAGGAGTTATTATGTTTGGTATCTATATAATAGTAAGATAATCAAACAAAAGAACAAGTTAAAGGAGCGTTTTTATCATGTTTAAGGGTGGTTTCAAAAATAAACTTTATACGGAACTAAAAAACTATTGGTTAGTGTGGTCGTTAGCACTTGTTGTTTTTTTTCTCTTTTCCTTATATATCTATGAAAATAGAAGTACGTTTATAGTTCCAAAAGAAGTTGAGCATACCGTGGTTAATCAGAAAAAAAGCGATATGACCATCGGCGAAATAACAGGAAATATGGAAATTGTCCAGTCATTCGTTGCTGAGAAAGATCAATTTTTACGGATAAAAATACCTTTTGGTACATATAAACGGGAGCTGCAAGGTACTTTTTCGTTTGAATTAAGAGAAGCGGAAAGTGGAGATGTACTTTTTAAAAAGAATCTTAATTTAAATGAGCTGCAAGATGGCCTGAGTCAAAATTTCGATTTTCCTACCGTTCGCCATGCGAAGGGGAAAAAGTTTGAATTCACCATTACTGGAGGTGGGTTACGTACAGGGAATACTGCAACCATTTGGAAGAGCTCAGCGGACCATTACTTGCAGGGGGAGCTGACCATTAATGACATTGAGATGGATGGGGATCTAAGGTTTAAAGTCATGGATGTGGAAACTAAACCATTATTAAGTAAATCAGTATTTGTCCTAATTGGGATGATCATCTTGTTGGTTTATTTATTCTCAGTGCTCGCACTGAGACAATTTAAGGACAAGATGCATAAGGCTTTTCTTATTACTGCGATACCAATAGGCTTAGCCCTGGTCGTGATTATCCCTCCTTTTGATCAGCTTGATGAATTAGAGCACTACTACCGGTCTTTTGAAGTTTCGGAAGGTAAATTAATTAACCAGCAGACAGAACGTGGCCTAGGTAATTATATTCCCGCAAGTCTTATCGAAACAGTCTATGATGTCCGCTATATTCATCAGACAGGGTATAAATACAGTATTGTAAAAGAAGCATTTCAAAATAAGCTGCATTCGGAGGACCGAGTATTTTTACGCAACTATGCCTCATCATATCCACCGTTAATCTATGTTCCACAGGCATTGGCGATGATTTTGGGTAGGGTGTTGTTTGATTCTCCGTTGATAATGATGTTTCTAGGGAGATTGTTGAATTTTCTGGCGTATACGGTGATTGTTTATGCTGCCTTGAAAGTGGTTCCAGTTAAAAAGAATTTATTTTATCTTTTGGCCTTACTACCGATGTCAATTGTTCATGCAACCTCTTTATCAGCTGATGGAATTACCAATTCTATGTCCCTATTGTTTGTCGCATATATTTTGTATCTTGCCTACGGTCAAGTAGAGCGAATTGCCTGCAAGCATTTACTGATCGTGATTGGGATAGGTCTCTTTGTCACCTTATCCAAAATTGTTTACATTCCAATGGTGCTTTTGTTTCTGATCATACCATTAAGCAAGTTTGCAAACCAAAAGGATTATCTAAAGAAATTCCTAATCGTTATTGCGGGTTGTTTGATTCCGTTTATTATTTGGAATTTGATGAATCTTTCTAATATGGCAGTACCGGACCTGAGGATTAACCCTGGTGTATCACCCAAGGAGCAAGTGATCTTTGTGTTGATGCATCCTTTCTATTATATTAAAACCCTCGTTGTGACAATTTTCAGTCAAGGTCCATCGCAGCTGGTCGCAATGGTAGGAAAGGTCGCCACTAACTATAGGTACCTTGCACCGTCGATTGTTATTTTTACCTACCTGTTCGTTATGCTGTTATTTGGACTGATGAATGACGAAAATGACCTTAAAATGAAAGGGAGAAGAATTGATCGGTTTATATTGGTGTTAATTCTATTAACGGTTATGGTACTTATTTATACAGCCTTGTATGTAGGCTTTAACACGGTGGGCAATCCGATTATCTGGGGTGTTCAAGGAAGATACTTTGTACCAATCGCTATTTTCTTTTTTCTCAGTATTTCTAATTATCAAATCATTAATAAGAATCGTGATATAAACTTTCTCGTGTATACAATTATCCATTGCTCTATGTATGCCTTGTTATTATCGTACTTTGTCCAAATAAATTGATGATGATATGACAGAAACAGGAAACCCGTCTCTTGATTAAGACAAAAAAAGCTGACTCCTAAGTGGCATTTAAATGCCTTCCTCGAGCCAGCTTTTTCTTTACAAAAATGGATTAAATCCCGCTTGCAACCATTTATAAAGCATGTTGGAGAGGTTGATGATGGGGAAACATCCTAAAAGACATAAATAAAAGCGGTTGTTGATTAAATTATTTTCCACAATTTTCCCTGTAATTATTAGTCCTAAAATGGTCGACCCGACTGTTAACACCCGATTTCCCGACCCATAAATCGTAGGTGAAAAGAACATGACTACAAGAGTGGCGATGAATGCTAGTAAGCTGATGATGACAAATGCTTTAAACTTTGTGTTTTTAACCATCAGATAACCTAGCATTAAACTGAAGATCATCCAAAAAAAGTAAGGAAAGACTGCTACCATAAATGATTTTTTCATCGTAAAAAACGATAATAAATTAGCACTGAAATTGAAGTTCTTAATGATTTTAAATGAATACAATAAGTCGAGCCCAATTCCACTAAGATTAAAAAGCACGACCATGCCAAAAACAAACGTGAAGATTTTAAAAACCAGGTTGTTCCTTAATTTCGAATCTCGGAAATAGGTGATGAGAGTTATGGTAGATAACAAGAACAAAAGAAATTTCATATCGGAGAAGATTTTTTCGAATGCCCAGATTGTTCCGATATAGAGATGGTCTTTTAGAGATAAATTCTCAAATCCCGGATACCAGTACGCTGCTTCCTGAATCCACCGCACCTTGTTTCCTGGAGCAAGTAGGGTTAAACTAGTCCCGATAATCATAAAAATGGTTATAACGATTAATTTCTTATCCTGTGGTTGTTTTTTTATGTATAAGGTTCCGTGGGATATAAGCGCAAAACAAGTGATGCAGAGCGAGACTTGTTCATTTCCAATTGAGGCTAAAAATCCAAGAGTAAGGGCCGCAACAAAGAGGTAATAGTTGTTTAGGGGACTATTTCGAAAAACTTTATCAGCATAAGGAATCATTGCCAGCAATCCAAAAGAAATGGGCCATAAGTAATTCATGGACCCTGTAATCCAAAAAACACCGGAACTTAGTACATTTTGTGCAAAGAATCCGACCATCATAAGGGCAATCAATACTTCCATCATCGAGATATTAACTTTCCAAATTCTGACGATTGTAACAGCTAAAAGGATTATTAACAATGGATTCACGATTCTCCATAACCATACTTGATGATCAAGTATCAGATAAACCATGGTATCAGGGAAAACCCGTGAGGACCATTCCATATAGCGGGAGGATATCCAATCAGCGATTGACATTTCACGTGAGACCTTTGAAAATTTATAGTCATCCCCTGGATACTTTGCTACAATAAAGTGAAAAAAATAAAGAATGAAATACAAAAGCGTGAAGTTCCAAAAATTTTTTTTGAAGATCATCTAACTACCTCTCTCTAATTATTGATACATTATTACATAGACAAAATAATAGCTTATTATACTAAAAAATGATACCAAATAGAATAGTCCTTCTTTACTAGGTGCAACATTATAGTGGATGCTAATTCAATGTGTATATAAAAGGAGCATAAAATGAAATTAGTTTCAATCGTCGTTCCATGTTACAACGAAGAGAAAGCTGTGGATCAGTTTTTCTCAGTTGTGGATCCCATCCTGAAGGAAATCGACACCATCACTTATGAATTTATTTATGTTAATGACGGCAGCAGGGATTCAACAGAACAGAAATTGAAGGATCTAAGCAGTCATTTTACTAATGTCCGTTATCTTTCCTTTAGCAGGAATTTTGGCAAGGAGGCAGCAATGCTAGCAGGTATTAGAGCAGCACGCGGGGATGCCGTTGTTTTAATGGATGTGGATCTACAAGATCCTCCTAGATTATTGCCGCAGATGGTTGAAGATTGGTTAAGCAATGGTTACGAAGTTGTTTATACAAGGAGATCAACACGTAGCGGTGAGCCACACATCAGGAGTTGGTTTGCGAATCAATTCTACAAGTTGATAAATAATATGAGTGATATCCAGATTGTGGATGGGGCAAGGGACTATCGCCTGATGGACCGGAGCGTTGTTAATAGCTTTTTGCAATTAAAGGAACGGAATCGATTTGCCAAAGGGTTATTCATGTGGGTTGGCTATAATTCTAAATGTATTGAATTTGAAAACGTAGAAAGAGCAGCTGGAAGCTCTAGTTGGAGTTTTTGGAAGCTGGTTCACTATGCCATTGATGGAATTGTGTCCTTTACAATTTCGCCATTACGATGGGCTTCTTATTTTGGATTTCTCACCGCTAGTTCGGCGTTTCTGTATATGTTCTATGTAATTGTCTCCAAAATTTTATTCGGAAATTCGGTTGGTGGATATGCATCGATTGTTTCGATTATTTTATTTTTTGGTGGAATTCAGCTAATCTTCCTTGGCATTATTGGCGAATATATTGGGAGAATTTTCATTGAAGTGAAGGCGAGACCTAGCTATATAATAAAGGGGAAATCATTATCCTTTCATCCCGAAAAGGCGAAGGGTAGAAAATCGCTGATTCGAAAATAAGCTAGAAATTTTGGTGGTAAATATGAAGAAATCAAACAAAGAAGTGATTTCATATCTCGTGTTCGGGGTGTTGACAACTGCGATTAATATAGGTTGTTATTGGTTCTTGACAAAGATTGTTCTTTTTGATTATAAAACAGCAACTACAATAGCTTGGGTGGTATCTGTCCTTTTTGCTTTTATTACAAATAAACTATACGTGTTTAATAGTAAGTCATTCGTGATAAAAATTTTCTTAAAGGAATTATTTGCGTTTTTTTTATTTCGAAGTCTTTCCTACGTTGTTGACTTGGGAATGATGATTGTAATAATAGAGTGGATTCACATAGATGACATGATTGCCAAAGTTGCTGCAAATATTGTAGTGATACTAATTAATTTTTTTGCCAGCAAATTTTATATTTTTAAGCCCGAAAAATGAACTCGATCCAAAAAGTTTCTAAACAAAGTTAGCCTGGTCAGCTCCGCCCCTTTTCCACAAAAAAAGGGTACCCCTAAGTGTTTGGGATACCCTGTTAAGTTATTAAAGGTCAATAACTACTTGAGCTTGTATTCTTTGCAACAACATCTGGCTGTAAACCTAGTTGTTTTCGCAATTGATCTGAAAGAATTTGTCTAGTTTCATCTTCTACCATGAAATACCAAATGCTATTAATTGTTTGCCCTTCTCCTTCGATTTCCAGCTTTGTCATTGTTTCGGTAGCTGGCTTATAAGAAGACTGCATTTCGATAATTTCACTTAATGTTAAATTTGTTTTAATATTATCTTCTAGAGCACCAAGGATATCATTATAATTTGTTAAGGTAGATAGTGATTTTCCCTTTTTGATGATTTTAGAGATGACCTCACGTTGACGTTCTCCACGTCCAATATCTCCGCGAGGGTCTTGTTTTCTCATTCGAGCATATTGCAGTGCCTCTTCCCCGTCTAAATGCTGTTGACCCTCTCTCAGGTAAACTCCATCGAGCTCAAACTCATACTGGTTATCAACATCAATTCCGCCCACAGCATTTACAACATCCATAAAGCCTTCCATGTTGATTTCCACATAGTAATCTATTGGGATATTTAAAAAGTTTTCAACAGAGTTAATGCTCATCTCAATCCCGCCAAAAGCGTAAGCATGGTTAATCTTATCAGTGGTATTCTTATTTGGATTTTTAGTACTAATTAATTTCGTGCGGGTATCACGTGGGATACTTAATATGTTAGTTGTCTTCTTTTCAGGATTAACGGTAACTACTAACATCGAATCTGTGCGTCCATTATCTCCTTCACGTTCATCAACACCCACTATCAAAATTGAAATAGGATCCATTTCATGAAATTTAACCTTTTCTTCTCGTTTCTCAGAAACTTCTCGGGAAATCGGGTTATTCATTTTATTGACGGCTTGGGCAACGTCAGTATAGACATTATAAAAATAGGTGCCTCCGCCAATTAACAAAATAATGAAAGTAAATAATGTTATGCGAACCCAATTGGACTTTTTCTTTTTGTTTTTCTTCTTACCATATCGTGTATTGTCCATTTATTTTATTCCCTTCATTTTAATAGTAGTCTTGTTTGACAGTCATAAACAAAATTATAATATTGATAGTGTATAAGTTCAACTGGAAATAAAAAAAATACACAACAAAAGTACAAATTTTTACAAGATGATGCTATAATTGATTTTTGTTAAGGTGGAAAAGGATGGTTTTTGTCAACTTCCTTCATGATTGGGAAGGAAGGAATGGCTCTAAAAGCTTCGAAAAAAAAGAATTTAATAGATAAAAGGCGGATTACAAACTTTTTTAAAGTGTATCATTTAATATAGACGTAAACATAAAAAGTTGGTTACACTTATTGTTCACCAACTTATGAAAGAGTGTGAAGAACTCGTGTCTAATACAAAAGTTGCAATTAGTATAGTTACTTATAATAGTCAGCATATTTTTAAGGTGCTTGATAATTTAAAAAAGGAATTTGGCCAAGAAAGCCCTTTTCGTTTCATTATTTTTGATAACAATTCAACTGAAGAGTACAAAACTCGCTTAAAAGAATATCTGAATTTTGTTGATATTACCTTTTATCAGGAAAACAAAGGTTTTGGCTTTGGTCATAATTACAATTTATTACAGGCAACTGAAAAATACTTTTTAGTTTTCAACCCAGACATTATTTTAGTAAGGGAAGATTTACTAAAGATGATTGAACTCATCGATCGAGATGAATCGATTGCACTATTGGTTCCTAAGGTACTTAATTCGGATGGCACCACGCAGCATTTGATGCGTGAGCGAATATCTGTTTTTGACTATGCATTACGATTTATTCCCTTTCAATTTGTAAAAAAACTGTTTACTAAACGATTGTCTTCCTATGAACTCAGAAATATTGCAAATGACCGGGATGTTGATATTCTTTTTGGTTCAGGCTGCTTTATGTTACTACGTGGGGACGATTACAAAGAAGTGGGCGGATTTGATGAACGCTATTTTATGTACTTTGAGGATAATGACATTTGTAGAGAGCTGAAAAAACGCAACAAAAGAATTGTTTATACGCCATTTTCACAAGTGGTCCATTATTATGAACGAGGATCACATAAAAATTCAAACCTTTTTAAAATCTTTATAAAATTTTAATTAATATTAATAAAAATTGCTTAAAATTTGATTGACTTCATTACTAATGGTAAATAAAACATCGTTTTATTTATTAATATAAATTACTTTATCTTATAAAATTTTAATATCAATTG
>JAIMAD010000482.1 GCA_023512145.1 Bacillus sp. (in: firmicutes)
GAATCAGGTCAAAGATTGTAGGTAACTCAATTTGTCCACTAGAATTGCTGGTTATTAGCGAAAATAGAAACGAAGTCGTCGACAATCTTTTTGCATAACAGATAGCCAAGGTTCATTTTTCAAGCGGGTTTGAGGTATATTTAATCAATCATTTAGTTAATAAGAAGAGTGATGAAACTGATCGTATTTTGCTGAGGATTGGCCGATGTTATTAACTATAATAGACTAGTACTTTTCTTTATTTGAATAATACAAAAACCGCTACCAACTTCATTGGCGGCGGTTTTTGTATATTTGGAAGCATGAGAACCGTCCCCTTGCTTTCCCTTTATTCAAAGTAATCAATTATTTGAGAAAATTATGTCTTTTCTTTTTTTACTATGTTATAGTTGTCGGAATTACATATCGTATAAGAATTGGTGCCAAGCTGATGCTGGGCTTAAAAGGGAAGAACGGTGCAAAACCGTCGCTGTCCCGCAACTGTAAATCGGAGTGACTTACAATTACCACTGTCTTTAGATGGGAAGGTGTGAGAAGCATTGATGATAAGCCAGGAGACCTGCCAATTTCTAGTACACGCCAAGTACCTACGTGGAAATAGGTGGTGACATTTATTTGTATGACAACTAGTTATAAGAAGCAATGCTTTTTTAAGCATCTCTTTAACTTGATTGTATAGCCATTTCCCTTTCGCGGAGATGGCTTTTTTGTATTTGGCAATTTGTAAATTTAAAGGAGGAATGACAGATGAATTTAGTTAGCACAACCATCGGTTACCCATACATTGGTGAGAATCGGGAGTGGAAACGCACTGTAGAATCTTTTTGGAAGAATACTATTTCGGAAGAGCAATTTATTTCAGAAATGAAATCAATTCGCTTGAATCATTTAAAACGCCAGCAATCATTAGGCTTAGAATTACTGACTGTTGGAGATTTTACATTTTATGATCGTATGCTTGACCTGGCAACAATGTTCGCTCTGGTTCCCTCTCGTTATGATTGGACAGACGAAGAAGTAGATTTAACGACGTATTACGCAATGGCACGTGGGGCAAACCAGGTTGTGGCTTGTGAAATGACCAAGTGGTTTAACACAAACTATCACTACATCGTACCCGAGTATGAAGACAAGCCGCTACAACTTACAAAAAATTACCTG
This sequence comes from Bacillus sp. (in: firmicutes), assembly GCA_023512145.1. GTDB lineage: Bacteria > Bacillota > Bacilli > Bacillales > Cytobacillaceae > Neobacillus. The sequence goes on from JAIMAD010000482.1 coordinate 1,162, forward strand.
TTAGAATATTTTACTGAAGCGAAAGAAGAATTAGGTCTTATCACAAAACCTACCATTATTGGGCCATTTACTTTTGTGCAATTAGCGAAAGGGTACGATGCCAAGTTGAAAGCATCGTTTATTTTAAAACTTATCCCGCTCTATGCACAAGTATTCCAACAACTTATAGATGCAGGCGCAGAGTGGATCCAAGTGGAAGAACCAGCATTAGTCCTTTCATTGACAGAAGATGATGTGAAACTTGTACAAGAAATTTACAACCAATTAGCAGAAGAAGTACCAGCTGCACAAATCATGATACAAACATACTTCGAAGCATTATCAGCGTATGAAGAACTATCACAATTACCTGTTGCAGGGATTGGTCTTGATTTTGTACATGGTGCAGGAGAGAATATGGCCTCACTTCGTAAACACGGCTTCCCACAAGATAAAGTGTTAGGGATCGGCGTGGTGAATGGACGTGATATTTGGCGGGCAAACGTAGGTGAAATAGCAATGAATACAAAATCTATTTTATCATTAAGTGGGGTAAAAGAAGCTTGGATTCAGTCTTCATCAAGTTTGCAGCATGTACCAGTGACGACGAAGTTGGAAACGAAATTAGAATCCATATTAAAAAATGAATTGGCATTTGCTGACGAGAAAATTGGTGAGTTAACTCAAATAACAGCCTATGTACGTGATAAATCATGGTCTGTACCACGAAGCATGCAAGGTCTTGAAGTACTAGCGCAACATGAGGTGAGGAAAAATGCACGTGTGAAAGAACTTGTATCACAAGTGAAGCCAAAGCATTTTACACGTCCAATGGCTTTTAAGGAACGTCAACCTTTGCAGCAAAAGGCATTACATTTACCAGATTATCCAACGACCACTATTGGTAGCTTCCCTCAGTCAAATCAAGTAAAAAGGACACGTACAGCATGGCGTAAAAAGGAAATTACGGACTCTGCATATGAAGAGTTTGTGAGGATTGAAATAGCTCGTTGGATTCAAATTCAAGAAGAAATTGGATTGGATGTTTTAGTGCATGGTGAATTTGAGCGTACAGATATGGTCGAGTACTTCGGTGAAAAACTGAGAGGCTTTGCCTTTACAGAAGAGGCTTGGGTTGTATCCTATGGTTCACGCTGTGTGAAACCACCTATTATTTATGGTGACGTCGAGTGGACAGCTCCAATGACAGTGAAGGAAGTAACAGAGGCACAGCAATTAACCTCTAAATATGTTAAAGGGATGCTAACAGGCCCTGTCACAATCTTAAATTGGTCTTTTGTCCGTGATGATATTTCACATGACCAAGTGGCAAACCAAATTGCCTTAGCGCTAAGGAAAGAGATTCAAGCGTTAGAAGCTGCAGGCATTGAAATTATTCAAGTGGATGAACCGGCATTACGTGAAGGCTTGCCGTTGCGCAAAGAAAACTGGGATGAATATTTAGCTTGGGGAGTAAATGCGTTTAGGTTAGCAACTTCCGGTGTGAAGAATGAAACGCAAATTCATACGCATATGTGCTATTGCGAGTTTAATGACTTTATTGAGCCAATTCGTGCCCTTGATGCAGACGTTATTTCGATTGAAACGTCTAGAAGCCATGGGGAACTGATTCATTCTTTAAAACAAAAGCCATATGAACTTGGTATTGGTTTAGGTGTTTACGATATTCACAGTCCACGTGTACCAAGTATAGAAGAAATCGATACGATTTTAAAAGATAGCTTAGAAGTGATATCGAAAGAACAGTTCTGGGTGAATCCAGATTGCGGTTTAAAAACACGTCGTGAAGAAGAAACAATTGCATCACTTAAAAATATGGTGGCAGCAACACAAAAGCTACGCCAGCAACAACGACAAACAATTTAATTAGAAGCATGGGGACGGTTTTTATAGGGATCAATCGGAAGTTTTGCGTGTAAAAGGCACAACTATGGGATAGTAGCTAGTTATGCTTTTTGTCTATTTTATGTAAAGATATTTATCCGCAAAATTTTTGATTGCCTGAGAAGAGTGAAGTCCCTATGCAGTGCAAGCAACCCAAACCACTTTATATTTGGGAAAAACAAAATAAAGGGACAATCGGAAGAATTGCTTAATTAAACAGGAAGATATCTGCACCTATTTCACGCCATTTTTCTCAACCATTATGTTGTGGAAAGTGCTAGATCAAGGGGTTTGCAGCGGATTTAATTAAACGATTAGTTAATAAGTCTTCTTGGAGAATCAGGTCAAAGATTGTAGGTAACTCAATTTGTCCACTAGAATTGCTGGTTATTAGCGAAAATAGAAACGAAGTC
>JAIMAD010000483.1 GCA_023512145.1 Bacillus sp. (in: firmicutes)
GATTATAGTACACTCAATTCCGTATCTTCGTTTATACTCTTCTTTCATAAATTCGTTTGTAACTATGACTGTAGATGTTTTTTTTAGAATCTTTCTTTCTATTATTTTTGAAAATTTAAACAGCTTAAAGGAATATTAGTAGTTCCTATAGAATTAATTAAATAAATAGAAGAATTTAATGTAACATCATCCACAAAAAGAAGGTGAGATCTTGCGTTATGCCGTAAAGGAGCAAGTATTAGTTCCTGATATGGATGATTCACTCCCAATCTCTAAAATCAAAACCATACCACAACCACCGCTAAATCCAAACTTTCAATTCAACCCAGACCTCCAACAGATCCTTTCCGGTAAACAGCTCCTCCTTGATGATATTCCATTCACTCCCTCTGAAATTCAAGAACATTACGAAAATGGCTATGTCACCTACCGAAAAGGAATTGACTACATCGGAAAAACGTTGATTTGTACTCGGTGTGGCAACAAGGACCCAAAGTGGTTCTCAGCTTTCCCATGCTCGCGCTGTTTAGAAAGCTGCCACTACTGCCGCCAGTGCATCATGATGGGAAGAATCAGTGAATGCACGCCACTAATCGGCTGGAATGGACCAATGCCTGAAAGCAAGCTTAAAATGGTGCCTGACACCATCATCCCCACTAAACTCATGGCTTGGCAGGGGGAACTCTCACAGGGGCAGTTGCTGGCTTCAAGTCGTGTGGTCGATGCAATCCAGCATAATAGCGATCATCTCGTCTGGGCTGTTTGTGGAGCGGGGAAAACGGAAGTGTTGTTTTCTGGGATTGAGTCTGCCCTTCTAGCCCAGAAAAGAATTTGTATCGCCACACCACGAAGTGATGTAGTCCTAGAACTCACGCCTAGACTAAAAAGCGCGTTTCCTGAAATTGTCGTCGCCTCTCTTTACGGAGGAAGTGAGGATCGCCATCTATTCGCACCGCTTACGATTGCAACCACACACCAGCTCCTCCGTTTTTACCAAGCCTTTGATACGATTATATTGGATGAGGTCGATGCGTTTCCGTATACCGTGGAGGAATCACTCCAGCATGCCGCCATCCAGGCGCGAAAACCCACTTCAGCGATGATTTACTTGACCGCTACACCGAATGAAAAATGGCAAAGAGAATGCAGGACCGGAAAACGGGCATTTACGACGATCCCTGCCCGATTCCATCGCTATCCACTCCCCGTGCCCGAATTCAAATGGTGTGGAAACTGGCAAAAGAAGCTTCAAAATGGAAAGATTCCAGAAAATATCATCCGCTGGATTTACCAGCGAATCCAAGCCCACAAGCAAGTCTTAGTCTTCTTTCCACATATCCCGCTAATGGAAAAAGCACTCCCCATCTTACGTACGTATGCGCCAACAATTGAAGCTGTCCATGCCGAAGACCCTGACCGGAAAGAGAAGGTTCAAAAAATGCGGGCAAAAGAAATCCCGTTGCTCTTGACGACGACGATTCTCGAGCGTGGCGTTACGTTCCCTAATATTGATGTTGCCGTCATTGGTGCGGAAGAAACTATTTTCACAGAAAGTGCCCTCGTACAAATTTCTGGTCGAGCAGGGCGGAGCAAGGATCATCCAGAGGGCGTGGTAACATTTTTTCATTATGGAAAAACCGAAGAGATGCTAAAGGCAAGGAAACAAATCGTCGTAATGAATCGGGAGGGCGTCAAAACTGGAATGCTTGATAGGTAAAATCCACAGGTAAAAGAACTAATTAAAGGAGCTAAATCCATTGAATCCATTCCGCCCAGACTTTTGTCTTATCTGCAATGGAAGTATCCTACCAGCCATTGGCTGGAGAGCCATTTTCTCGACAGAAAAAGAACAGGTTATTTGCACCAATTGTGCCGGGAAGTTTGAAAAAATTGAGGGTGACACCTGCCGAATATGCTGCAGGCCGTTTCGGTTAGTGGATGATAAATTTCGCGACAAGGATTTGTGCCATGATTGCTTTCGCTGGGAGGAAAACCCAGAATGGCAAAACTTTCTAATGAAAAACGATTCCCTGTTTCTATATAACGATTTTCTAAAAGAAGTGATTGCTAAATATAAATTCCGCGGAGATTATCTGCTTGCGAAGGTATTTGCGGAGACCTTCAAGGAAAAACTCACCCAAATGGTCGGGGATACGTTTGTGCCAATTCCGTTAAGTAAGGAGCGCCTATATGAGCGAGGATTCAACCAAGCAGCAGCCCTTCTGATTGAATCTGGCTTTACCCCAAAAGACATACTTACACGCATTCACTCGGAAAAACAATCGAAAAAATCAAGGGATGAGCGGATTCATCTCCCACAAGTTTTCAAGGTGGATTCTGGCATTTATTTAGAAGGGAAGAGGGTTGTTCTGATTGATGATATATATACGACTGGTTCAACGCTCCGCCATGCGGCGAAGCTTTTAAAAAAGGCAGGGGCAACGAGCGTTCAATCGCTAACGCTTGCGAGGTAGCCTAAAGGGGAGCACTACTACTCATTGGAATTTGCAAATAGTGTTGAAAAAGCACTTCTTTAATGGCTTGTGGGACAGCGGTGTCGAAATTTGTCGGTTGTACCTCCATGAACCTAAACCACACCCACAAATGAAGGGTGGGAACCACACTGCCCCCGCCACAAACCAACAAATCAAAATTTCATTTTAAGTGCCTTGTGAGCATTTTCAATATCATGACCAAGCAAGAGACCTAAATCGTAGGCAGGATAGTAACCGTGCTTGAGCATGTAGTTAAAAACCCTTTCATGGCCGTGGATGGCGCTAAGCAACTGTTTACTAAAGGTTTTTCTTAATGCAGGAGTGGCCGTTTCGGTAATAGCGATAGCGAGATTTCGCACCAATGTTTTTGAAAGCCCCAGCAGGTCGCTGGCGAAAAAGCCCATATCCTCGCGCATTTCTTCTTCGTCCCTAGCTGGAGAGCCCTGTGCTGATGGATAAAATTTAAGTAACTCTTTTAAATTACCTTCAAGGTCGTGAATACATTTTTTGTAAAGTTCCTTAAGCTCAGGGTCAGTTACTTTTTTAAGGGACATTTTCAGTTTCATTAACCCTAGGGATTGGAAGGCAACTATTTCGTGTAATTCCAGTGTTTCGTGCCAGGCCAGTAATTTTCTCTCTTCATGCTCCATTCGGAATCCTCCTTCATTTTCACATCCATTTAGCCTATTCATTGAGCGTTTTACTGGTAAGTTGTCTCATTTAAGATTACAATAAAGGTGTAAGTTGAATAGTGCTACATAGTAGTAATATTATCTAGTAAGTCGAAGGTGTCGAACATTATCATTGTTTACCAATTGTTTTTGTCAAAAATTCGACAAAATTTTTATTCTGTTTTAGCAGGATAATCGAAGGGTAAAATAGAATTGTAATACATAGCCTTAACAAAGGAGGAGTCTACACATGAAATATTACATTCGTGGTGAAAACATTGAGGTAACTC
>JAIMAD010000484.1 GCA_023512145.1 Bacillus sp. (in: firmicutes)
ACATAATATAGTGGTAGGCTACTACAGAAAGAGATTATTCAAAAAAGTGTATACAAATTAAAACATTAGGGAAGAATGGATGTATGGAGGTGGAGAGGTTGAGTTCCTTTTTAGCACAGAGTTATCCCGAGGAAACATGCGTTATTTGTGAAAATCTAAAACAAAAAGGCATACATCTATATACTTCTTTTATTTGTACAGAATGTGAGAGTGATTTAATACAAACAGATACATTAGATCCAAAATATAAGTATTTTCTTAAACAACTGAGAAAAGTAACAAATCCAGAAATATTTTCCTAATAAGTCCTTATGGGCTTTATTTTTTTGCTAAAATATATGAGACTCTTTTTATATTTTCAGAATTTATATCATTGAACCGATAAATGTCTAGCGCAAGCAGCCAGTACTGCAAGTGGACTTCGCTCTCCCTATTAAAAATTGGGTTTAGGATATTTACCTCCCTTCGATAATTCAACACCTGAAACGAATCGTTCTTTCGTGGTTCTTTTATTTTAGTAGAAGCGCTCGGATTCCGTACGTAGAGCGCTAAACGGGCGCTTGCGCTTTGCTTGGAAGGAAGTAAAAAATGAATACTCAATGGAAGACACCTTTGTTTGGAGCTTTAATAGAACATGTAAACAAGAAGCCTATTTCTTTTCATGTTCCTGGACATAAATATGGGCGGATTATTCAATCTGAAGCAAATGATCTATTTGAGCAAATATTAAAAATGGATGCAACAGAATTATCCGGTTTAGATGATTTACATTCACCCGTTGGGGTCATATTAGAAGCTGAAGCACTTTTAGGTGAACTTTATCAGACGATGAAGAGTTACTTTCTTGTAAATGGCTCCACTGTCGGTAACTTAGCAATGATTATGGCAGCATGCGAGGAGGGTACTATCGTACTTGTGCAAAGAAATTGCCATAAGTCCGTTTTAAATGCGTTAAGCTTAGCTAAAGTAAGACCCGTCTTTTTAGAACCTGAATATGATCAAAATTGGAAGGTTGCTTCGGGTATCAAGATCGAAACAGTCAAAGAGGCTATCCAGCTATATCCTGAAGCAAAGGCAATTATTTTAACCTATCCTAACTACTATGGTATGGTTAATGAGTTACAAGAAATTATTAATCTGGCCCATTTTCGACATATCCCAGTATTAGTTGACGAGGCACACGGACCTCATTTTATCATAGGTAATCCATTTCCAACTTCAGCGGTACAATTAGGGGCTGATATCGTTGTGCAATCAGCTCATAAAACACTTCCAGCGCTAACGATGGGTTCCTTTTTGCATGTTAATAGTCGTGTTATTCCAGTAAATAAGGTTAAGGAATACTTAGAAATATTCCAATCCAGCAGCCCTTCTTACCCAATTATGGCTTCATTGGATCTAGCAAGAAAATATATAGCTACATATGAAAATGGAGATAAATCCTTTTTACTATCTGAAATCACTCACTTTAAGGAGGAATTAACTAAAATTCCTACCATTAAAGTGTTAGACTACCCAAATAATCAAGGCGATCTTTTAAAAGTTACCATTCAATCCAGATGTGGATTAAGTGGATATCAACTCCAAAGTAGATTTGAAAAGGTAGCAATCTATACAGAATTAGCAGACCCATTTAATGTGTTATTCATTCTGCCGTTATTAAAAGAGGGACAATGCTATCCCTTGGCAGAAACTGTTTTGAAAATTAAAGAAGCTTTGGAAGGATTAACTTTTAAAGAAGAAAACGAAGAATTCCGGATATATAACCAAAAAATCTCTACATTAGCCATTCCATATCAAGAAATGGCAGATTTAGGAACAAAAGATATCGTTATAGCAGAAGCAATGGGGCTTGTTTGTGCGGAAACAATAACTCCCTACCCACCAGGTATTCCACTGCTTTTAAAGGGTGAAAGGATAACTGTAGATAGGCTTAACCAGCTTGAATGGCTGCTGAAATCTGGAGCCAAGTTTCAAGGTGGATCCTTATTAAAATGGGGCCTGCTAAAAGTTTACCGTACAACATAAGAGAATTCAGTCTTGGAGGTAACAGTGCGATGGAAAACGGAACATTTATTACATTTGAGGGCCCAGAAGGTGCCGGAAAGACGACTATTATTAATAGGGTGGCTAGTCACCTTGATAACGTACTGATAACGCGCGAACCAGGAGGTATTGATATTGCCGAGCAAATACGAAGAGTCATTTTAGATAAGGAAAATACTGCAATGGACCCTCGTACTGAAGCATTACTTTATGCAGCAGCACGGCGACAGCATTTGATTGAAAAGGTAAAGCCGGCATTGGTTGAAGGGAAAATAGTACTATGTGACCGATTTGTGGATAGCTCTTTGGCCTATCAAGGGTATGCAAGAGGATTAGGGATTGATGAGGTATGGATGATTAATCAATTTGCGATTGAAGATTTGATGCCGGGGTTGACAATCTACTTTGATATATTGCCAGAATTAGGCCTAAAGCGCATTAACCAGAATAAAGGAAGAGAGATTAATCGATTGGATTTAGAAAACCTTGAGTTCCACCAAAAAGTTAGAGCAGGATATCATCTTTTAACCCAGCGCTTTCCAAATAGAATCGTTAGTATTGATGCGTCGGGTACGATTGATGAGGTTTTTAAGAAGACCTTGAACCTTGTTAAAGCAAAACTATCACAAAGGAGCCTTTAATATAGGGCTTTTTTTAATGGTAATGGACGTATCAGAAAGAATAATCGAGTTTTACAAGTAATTACGAATGTAAGCAGTCCAATAAACTGTTATAATATAGGAAAATATAATTAAAATTATTATAAATAAAGGAGAGGGTGAAACGGATGAAAATGATCATCGCTGTCGTACAAGATCAGGATAGTAATCGCTTATTAAAAGCATTGGTTGAGAATAATTTCAGAGCAACAAAACTAGCTAGTACTGGTGGATTTCTAAAATCAGGAAACACTACCTTTCTGATTGGTACCGAGGATGTTCGTGTTGATCGTGTTCTCCAGATTATTAAGGACAACTGCAGCTCGAGAGAACAGCTGGTAGCTCCTGTTTCGCCGATGGGCGGGAATGCAGACTCTTATGTCCCTTATCCAGTTGAAGTCGAGGTTGGCGGTGCCACAGTATTTGTACTGCCTATCGAGCAATACCTTCATTTTTAATAGTAATTAGCATCTAGTTGATTTTATATAGTAAGTGAGTGATGAACTTGGTAAAAACATGGGATCAACTTGAAGAGTTTCAACCAACTGTGATGAAAATGCTAAAAAATAGTTTAGTGAAAAATCGAGTGGCCCATGCCTACCTTTTTGAAGGAATAAAAGGGACTGGAAAAAGGGAGATTGCATTGTTATTGACAAAGGTCCTTTTTTGCGAGTCAATTATCGCTGGGTATAAACCTTGTGAAGACTGCAATAATTGTCGGAGAATTAATAACGGTAACCATCCTGATG
>JAIMAD010000485.1 GCA_023512145.1 Bacillus sp. (in: firmicutes)
CGTTTTTCTTCGTCATATCCTGAAAATAATCCATCATTAAAGTCAAAGCTTTCTTTCACGATAAAGCTTGCATTTGTATAGTTAGCAACATACTCTTTGTGAATTAAATTATTTTTAATAGCGTAATTGATCATCCCACCCATAAACGGGATATCAGTTCCTGAACGAAGAGGTGCATAAACATCTGCTAGTGCCGACGTTCTTGTGTAACGTGGATCAACAGAAATGATTTTTCCACCTTTGTCCTTCGCCTTTGTCAACCATCTAAAACTAATTGGATGGTTTTCAGCAGGGTTCGCGCCCATAATCAACGCACAATCTGTATGTTGAAGATCATTCCAATGGTTAGTCATTGCTCCACGACCAAATGAAGGTGCCAGACCGGCAACCGTAGAACTATGTCATATTCGTGCCTGGTGCTCTAAATAGGTGACACCAAGTCCCCTCATCATTTTCGAGAGCAAGTAACACTCTTCATTATCAAGTGCTGCTCCGCCAAGGCTGGCAATCGCCTCTGTCTTATTTACAATCATGCCATCTTCTTTTTCAACAAATGTTTTGTCTCTTGTTTCTTTCGCACGTTTGGCAATGGTCTCATACATCCATGCCCATTCTTTTTCTTCCCATTTACTGCTTCCTGGTGCACGATAAAGCGGTTTCGTTAAGCGTTTTTCAGATGTATATAACTGTCTAATGGTTGTTCCTTTACTACAAAGTGTACCTTCGTTGATTGGGTGATCCGGATCCCCCTCCGTATACACCACGGTATTATCCTTCGTGTGAATGAGGATTCCACATCCCACACCACAATAACAACAAATAGTTGGTGTTACTTTTGCTTTCGCAATTTTAAATTCTTTTGTTTTCGCATAGGCTTTTTTCTCATTAAAGCCCAGTTCCACAACTGCTAAAGTTGCTGCAGTAGCACCTGATAGCTTTAAAAACTGGCGACGACTTAAATTCATTTCAACCATCACTAATCTCCTTCCCAAAACATTTATTTAGAACATCCCTTTTTCTCTATACTCTATCTCTCTAATAAACCTGAAACGATTGATTCCCCCCCTTCTACGCTTCTCTCTAAAGCCAATTCGACTTTTAAATCATTTTCGACCCTGCCAACGGAGGTATAAATAGTAGACATTTTCCCTCTTAAATAGCCAATTACTTCGATATTTAAATATTTGGCTAGTTGTACAGCTTGCTTGGTAGCAGCTGTACGTGTGCCGATAACAGGAAAGCCAAATTTTGCTGCCTTTGAGAGCATTTCATATGAAACCCTGCCAGTTGTTAGTAAAATCAACTGATCGGGTTGCAAACAATTTCTAATTGCGTGGCCAATAATTTTATCAACGGCATTGTGCCTTCCAATATCCTCGCGGACTGCTATATTACCGTCTGTGTCAACAATACAAGCGCCGTGCATTCCACCTGTTTCAAGATAAAGACTTGAATTTTGGGCAAATTCACTTCTCTTTTTTAATAGATAAGTTAATTTATAGACTTTGTCAGAGCTTATTTTTTCAAAATTTTTCACATCCGTCATCGAGAAAAACGTGACACCTCTGCCGCAACCGGCTGTGTAATGCTTCTTTTTCGAAAAGACTTGCTCTCCATCAAAATCGGAATGGAGGGTAACGCTGATGTTTCCTGCTTCCTCGTTAATAACAATTGACTCAATATCATTTGCCTCCTGAATAAATCCTTCAGAAAATAAATAGCCATATGTCCAATCTTCGAGGTCGTATTTAGTTAGTTGAAAAATAGCAATTTCATAACCATTTATTATTAAGGAAATTGGATATTCATCGGGACAACCTTTGTGATTCATTGTTTTCCCACCCTTCAGGAATTCTCTTCCCTATTTAATCATTGTAAGAATAGTAGCTAGTCTACTCAGCGATATTTGTCACTTTGCAAAGAACACAACCAAAATTTATTACACGAAAAGCGTTACTTTTAAATCTTATGATAATATCCACCCATAGATAGCGTGACTTCGACAATAAACTTCATATTTGTGTCATTTTTTAGACAATTTTGTGAACCTTTTAGTTAACCACCTTGGCTATGTTATTAAGTGTCCATTTGAAAGCGATTACTTTACAAAAAATGTAATGATCCACTTCCTTATGTAATTATCGTACTGCAACAACCACTTTTCGATAGTAACATTTATCACTCTGGACGCGTGTAAATAGGAGAAACAGACTGATTGTCATATTTCTGTCAATATTAGTTTCATGGCAGATTTTAAAAGCAGTCCTATCGATGATTTCTGTTATATTTTAAAAAATGTTTTATACTAAGAAAAGAGGAAGTCAACCCGAGCCCTATGGGACTTGCGCTAGACATTTTTCGAACTTAGAGCTTAAAGTCTTGAAGGAGGAATACATAATGACAATTAAAAAAGTAATGACGATTGCCGGTTCTGATACGAGTGGAGGGGCAGGCATTCAAGCAGACTTAAAAACATTCCAAGAGCTTGGGGTCTACGGGATGACCGCGCTGACAACCATCGTAACAATGGATCCAAAAAATTGGCATCATCGTGTTTTTCCGATTGCAGTTGATACACTTGAGACTCAAATAGAAACAATTCTTTCCGTTGGCATCGACGCGATGAAGACGGGGATGCTTGGAACTGTTGAAATTATTGAATTAACTGCAAGAAAAATCGACGAACACAAGCTTGAGAGTGTTGTCATTGACCCTGTCATGATTTGTAAAGGGGAAGACGAGGTAATAAATCCAGAAAGTGCAGATAGCATGCGTGAGCTTCTGTTACCACGGGCATTGGTTGTCACACCAAACCTTTTTGAAGCAGGACAACTTGCGGGAATGAAAACACCTCGGACAGTGGAGGAAATGAAGGCAGCAGCTGTAAAAATCCACGAACAAGGAGCTAAATTCGTGTTGATTAAAGGCGGTGGCAAACTTCATTCTGAAGAAAAAGCAGTCGACCTCCTATATGATGGGAAGGAATTCACGTTATACGCGTCTGAAAAATTTGAGACGACGTTTACCCACGGAGCAGGCTGTACCTATTCCGCCGCGATTACAGCTGAGCTAGCAAAAGGTAAATCTGTTTATGAGGCAGTCGATGTAGCGAAGACATTCATTACGGCTGCCATTGGGCACGGTTTTATGTTAAACGAATACGTGGGTCCAACCTGGCATGGCGCTTACCGCGGGATGCTAAAAGGGTAAATTATTGGTATGAAACAAGGGTGTCCCCAGGGCATCCTTGTTTACTTGATAAGTTGAACATCGATAACGGTCCAGAGGAAACAAACTAAGGACCCTGAGTCTCATCTCTTTTCTACTTTCAAGCATGGATTTCGCATTTTATTACTGCTTTTAGTATGATAGGTACATTAATAATTAAAACTAGTTTGGAGATTCTTTCTAATGGACTATAGGGA
>JAIMAD010000486.1 GCA_023512145.1 Bacillus sp. (in: firmicutes)
TATCATGAAGCCCCGCATCGTTTGCGACAGTCGATAACCTCATAAATATTACGAGACAAATTTCCTTTTTGGTGATAATAGGTATCGGGGCAACACTGGTGATGTCCGTAAAAGAATTCGATCTCTCGATTGGGGCTATGGCAAGTTTAGGTGGCGTTATTGCTGCCAAGATGGCAGCAGAAGGCATACCAATTCTGCTTTGTCTTTTGGTACCAATCGTCGTTGGTTTTGTGGTTGGGTTCATTAATGGGGCAATTGTCACTAGATTCAAAGTTTTATCTTTTGTTACAACGCTTGCAATGGGAACGATTTTGGGCGGTTTTACTTTTTGGTTCACAGGTGGTGCAACCATATTTGAAAAAATTCCAGAGGCCTTCAAGTTTATCGGCCAAACGAATGTCGCTGGTATTCCACTGCTTTCAATTATTATGTTCCTCATTGTTATCCTTTTTTGGTATATTATGTCGCAAATGTCATTTGGGCGGAGAGTTTATGCCATAGGTGGCAATGAAAAGGCCGCGCAGATTTCAGGAATTAACATTGTTCTATTTAAAAATATTACCTTTGCACTATGTGGTATGCTTGCTGCTTTAACAGGAGCACTACTTGCTTCAAGATTAGGTTCAGCCCATCCGACAGGCGGAAATGGATTCTTCCTAAATGCCTATGCGGCCGTGTTCTTAGGGATGACGATTGTAAAAAGTGGGGTTCCTAATATTGTTGGTACTCTTTTCGGGGCTGCCATCCTTGGAATCATGGCAAATGGGCTAACGATATTAGAAATTCCTACCTTTCTTCAGGATATGATTACAGGGATTATTATTATTGCAGCACTTATCATCCAAAAGTTAGGTCGTGATTCGTAGTGAGTTCAGAACAACAAACCTTTTTGAAGAAGGTTAAGAATCAACATCAACATTTCCTTACAGGCTATTTTGTGGGCGGTGACCCGAGCTTTGAGGAATCTATTAAGAATATCAAGTGTGCGGTGGATAAGGGATTGGATGCCATTGAAATTGGCATCCCTAGCTCGGATCCATTTTTAGAAGGAGAAGTCATTAAACGGGCTCATAAAAGAACAATCGATCATTTTAATTGTGAAGCACACTATGTGGCGTTTCTAAAAGCATTGAGAGCTGAGATTAGTGTGCCAATCTGGATTATGGGTTATACGGCAGACATCGTTCATTCCAATTTATACAAGGTTTTGTCTAAAGATAATCTCACTGACGGTTTTATCATCCCGGATATTACTGTGTTAGATGCAAGTACATTGAAAAAAGAGCTTCATCATGTGGGAAACCAGTTCATTCCTGTTGTAAATGAGGGTATGAATAATGAAGTAATAATGGAAGCCGTCGACGGTTGTAAGATTGTCTATTGTCAGATATATAAAGGGAAAACAGGCTCTGCGATTAAAAGTCTTACCACATTGCCTTCCTTTTTTCAACGTGTTCGGTCGTTAACGGATGCTACACTGATGGCAGGATTTGGTGTGAAAAATGCTCAAGTAGCAAGGCAAGTCTTGGATGCAGGTTTTAATGGCGTAGTAGTAGGGAGCGAGATTGTCAGGTTACTAGAAGAAGATCGCACATCCCTTGGGGACTTTATTCAAGACTTAGCTTCCTGTAAGGGTAATGGGGGGGCTGATTCATGACCTATATCGCTACATTTGATATTGGGACTACAGCCATTAAGGGGCTATTGATTACTAGTGATTTCGCTATTCGGGGCGAAATCACCTTCCCGCTAGACACCATTCACGGAACAAATGGGGCGATGGAACAGGCACCTGAAGATTGGTGGCAGGGAGTTAGACTGATTTCAGCGCATTGGTGGGAGAATGAAGGGATACGTGCAGAGGAAATAAAGATGATTTCGTTCAGTGGCCAAATGGAGGATGTCATTCCCATTCCATACTCAGGTGACCAACCTAACGCAATCCTCTATTCAGATACACGAGCAAAGGTCGAAGCAGAAATGCTCCAGGGACTGTTCCCTAACATTCGTTCACTCATTGGGAATACGATAGGACCCTCTACGCCGATGGCAAAAATCATTTGGCTGCGTCAGAACGATGTGGAACTATTTTCGAAGACGAAGTGTTTTTTATTTAGTTCCAAGGATTACATCGTTTACAAGCTTACAGGAAAGTTTGTTTCAGATCCTGTAACGTGTGCAACAACCGGTATGATGAATATTAAAACGAAGACCTGGCTTGGGGAGATTCTAAATGAAGGGGAAATTCCATTTGAGATGCTCCCTTCAATTAACTATCCAGATCAAGTTGTAGGCTCAGTTGGACAACAGGCTGCAGTTGAAACAGGTTTTACGGAAGGTACACCGGTCCTTTGTGGGAGTGGTGATGCCGGGGCGTCCACAATGGGTGCTGGTGCAGTAAAGGATGGAGATAGTTATCTATACCTTGGTACCACGGGCTGGGTTGCAGCATCAACAAAAGAACCTGAATTTAATAACAAAGGTATTTTTAATTTAGCACACCTGCCAAGTGAACAGTATATTTTCATCGCACCTTTATTGAATGTAGGAAATGTTCACCAATGGGCATGTCAAACTTTTGTGAATACCAAGGATGGGGATGACCCATATGCCGGTTTTGAAGAGAGTGTGAGTAAGTCGCAAGCGGGTTCTAACGGGTTACTTTTCTTGCCCTATCTCCATGGGGAGCGTTGTTATATACAGGATGAGGATGCAAAGGGTGCTTTCTGGGGAATCAATCCAAAAACAAACATGAATGACTTTGCGCGTGCGGTAGTGGAAGGATTATGCTATTCGTTAAAGCAAACACTTGAGATGCTGTTAAAGGATAAAGACGGAAAAGTTACTCTGATAGGCGGGGGGACAAAGAGCTCCGTATGGTGCCAATGCCTGGCAGATATATTGGGAAAAACGATTAAAATTCCCTTTGACAGTGAGTATTTACCCGCCATTGGTGCTGCCTCCTCTGCGTTTATCCAGCTTGGATGGGCCGATAGCTATGAATGTTTCGCAAACTCCCACTTAAAGAGAATCAAAACGAAAGAATATCACCCTAATCCTGAAAACATAGTACTATACCAAGGCCTATATGAAAAGTTCACACGACTATATCCAAACCTAAAGATTATTTATATGGGTTAACAGGATTTCGGGGTCAGACCGCCATGTAGCTAATAAGAGTGATCAAGAATAAAAGTGAGACGAGGACAATGATATGACTCTTTTATGCCTGCTATAATGTACCTTCACAAACTGCCCTCTTTTTTAGATATATGAATTCAGGCCCGACCAATAGCTGGTCGGGCCTGAATTCATACGTATCAATAGCTATTAAGCTTTTATTTTATCTAATTCTTCATCACGAAGCACTCTTCTAAGCAGTTTTCCAACAGATGATTTTGG
>JAIMAD010000487.1 GCA_023512145.1 Bacillus sp. (in: firmicutes)
GACTACAAATGGTAGCCGATAAAGCTAATGGAAAGACTAATCAGGGAAAACACGATGTGTTGAAATCAACACAGACAGTTATTCATACCGCCCTTGAAAAGTTAGGTTATCCTGAAGAAGTATATGAGTTATTAAAAGAGCCATTACGTTTGCTTACAGTAAAAATGCCAATTAGAATGGACGATGGTTCTATAAAAATATTTACTGGCTACCGTGCGCAACATAATGATGCTGTGGGACCAACGAAAGGTGGAATCCGTTTTCATCCTGATGTAACGGAGATGGAAGTGAAGGCCCTTTCAATATGGATGAGCTTAAAATGCGGCATTGTCGATCTTCCATATGGCGGAGGTAAAGGCGGTATTGTCTGTGATCCTCGTGATATGTCTTTTAGGGAACTTGAGAGATTAAGCCGTGGGTACGTTAGAGCAATCAGCCAAATAGTTGGACCAACAAAGGATATTCCAGCACCAGACGTTTTTACCAATTCGCAAATCATGGCATGGATGATGGATGAGTATAGCCGAATCGATGAATTTAATTCTCCAGGTTTTATTACCGGTAAGCCGCTAGTCCTTGGAGGTTCACATGGTCGTGAATCTGCAACTGCAAAAGGTGTGACCATCTGTATTCGTGAAGCTGCTAAAAAGAGTGGCATTCAAGTTGAGGGTGCAAAGGTAGTTATCCAAGGTTTTGGTAATGCGGGAAGCTATTTAGCAAAATTTATGCACGATGCCGGAGCAAAAATAATTGGAATTTCTGATGCCTACGGTGCATTACATGATCCAAATGGCCTTGATATTGATTATCTTTTAGATAGACGTGATAGCTTTGGTACGGTGACAAAATTATTTAATAATACCATTACGAATAAAGAACTACTC
Source organism: Bacillus sp. (in: firmicutes) (assembly GCA_023512145.1). Lineage (GTDB taxonomy): Bacteria > Bacillota > Bacilli > Bacillales > Cytobacillaceae > Neobacillus. The sequence continues at coordinate 885 of JAIMAD010000487.1, forward strand.
GAACTTGATTGTGATATTCTTGTTCCTGCAGCAATTGAAAATCAAATTACAGCTGAGAACGCTCATAATATTCGTGCAAGCATCGTTGTAGAGGCTGCCAATGGACCAACCACCTTAGAAGCTACCAAAATTTTAACAGAGCGGGGAATACTTCTCGTCCCAGATGTGCTTGCATCTGCAGGCGGGGTTACAGTTTCTTACTTTGAGTGGGTCCAAAATAACCAAGGTTACTATTGGTCAGAAGAAGAAGTAGAAGAAAAGCTTGAAAAGGTCATGGTAAAAGCATTTAATAATATTTATGATACAGCTCAAACACGTCGCGTCGATATGCGCCTTGCTGCATACATGGTCGGCGTAAGAAAAATGGCAGAGGCATGCCGTTTTAGAGGCTGGATTTAAATCCTTACCATTGAAATATAGTTGAAAAACTCCTATCATATTAAGGTAGGAGTTTTTCTTTGTACTAATACTCTTGAAAGAGTGATCTAAGGAGTGTAAAGCTTGTGGCGATAGAAGACATCATAATTATCGGTGGAGGGCCTTGTGGGCTAGCAGCAGCAATTGCCCTAAAGGATAGTGGGAAAAACCCACTGATTATCGAAAAAGGAAATATTGTTAACTCTATTTATCATTATCCAACACATCAAACATTTTTTAGTACAAGCGAAAAGTTAGAAATTGGAGAGGTTCCATTCATAACTGATAGCTATAAGCCTAAAAGAAACCAAGCACTAGTCTATTACCGAGAAGTAGCAAGAAGAAAACAGCTCCGTATCAATGCATTTGAAAAAGTCATAAAAGTTTCCGTTCAAGATAAGTTATTTCAAGTTGAAACAGATAAATTTACCTATTACTCTCGTTATGTTGTCATTGCAACTGGCTATTATGATCAGCCAAATATTCTGAGTGTTCCTGGTGAAGAGTTACCGAAAGTATTCCATTATTTTAAAGAGGCCCATCCCTTTTTTGATAAAGATGTTTGTGTGATTGGCGGGAAAAATTCTAGCGTCGATGCAGCACTTGAACTTGTTCAGGCTGGAGCGAGGGTGACGGTTTTATATCGTGGCAGTGAATATTCACCAAGCATAAAACCGTGGATTCTCCCTGAATTCGAATCATTGGTTCGAGTGGGAACCATTTTAATGGAATTTAACGCCACTGTAAAAGAAATAACGAATAATCAAGTTTTTTATCTAAAAGATGGAGAAGAAAAAGGTATAAGCAACGATTTCGTATTTGCCATGATAGGATACCATCCAGATCAACAATTATTAAAAAGCATGGGTGTGAGAATTGATGAGCATTCAGGAAGACCACTTTTTAATCCAGATTCGTTTGAGACCAATATTGAAGGGATTTATATTGCTGGTGTGATTGCGGCAGGAAATAATGCAAATGAAATATTTATTGAAAACGGTAGGTTCCATGGTGGTCAGATTGCTCGTTCAATCATAAAGAAAGAAACAAAGGGTGATTAATTAATGAAAAAAGTCATTTTATTAACAACAGGTGGAACAATAGCTAGTAAAGCAAATAAGCTATCAGGGAAATTAGCCTCAGGTGCCTTAACGGGTGAAGAGCTTGCGGCGATGTGCAATTTACCGAAAGACATCGAAGTAATCGTTGAATCCGTTTTTCAAAAGGCAAGCATTCATATAACTTTCGAAGACCTAGTATTTTTAAAAAATAAAATCGAAAATTATTTTCAGGATAAGGCGGTTTGTGGTGTAGTTGTCACGCATGGTACGGATACGATGGAAGAAACAGCCTATTTTCTTGATTTAACGGTTTCAGATCACAGGCCCGTGGTTGTAACAGGATCACAGCGCTCTCCTGATGATTTAGGAAGCGATGTGTATATAAATTTACGTCATGCTGTTTATTCAGCTTGTTCGCTTGATTTAATCGATGCTGGCACCGTCGTTGTCTTCAATGAACGAATATTCGCGGCAAGATATGTAAAAAAGGAACATGCTTCTAATATTCAGGGGTTTAATGCCTTTGGGTTTGGATATCTTGGCATTATTGATAATGATCTGGTCCACGTCTTTCAAAAGCCAATAAAAAGATAGTATTATGCAATACAATCAGCAATCCCTGAGGTTGAAATCATTAAATGTTATATTGGGGCTGATGGGAAATTTATTAAGGCTGCTAGGGAGGCGGGAGTTAAAGGGATTATTCTTGAAGGCGTAGGTCGTGGTCAGGTTGCCCCTTTGATGATGGAAGAAATAGAAAAAGCCATTGAAGCGGGAATTAAACTGGTCATCACAACTAGTGCGGAAGAGGGCTCGGTCTATACAACCTATGATTACGAAGGAAGCGCCTTTGACCTGTTTAATAGGGGGGTAATCCTCGGGAGTGACAACGACTCTAAAAAGGCTAGAATTAAATTGGCTGTTGTGCTTGCAAGCGACTTTAAGGATATTATCTTTTAGACTTTAATAAACATCAACGTTTTGAAAACCTTTTTAAGAATGGAAAAAGGTTTTCATTTTCTTTAGCTATGGTACATGAT
>JAIMAD010000488.1 GCA_023512145.1 Bacillus sp. (in: firmicutes)
GAGGTAATTCGGTGCTTGAAGAAGGCCCGCCAACATGGCAGCTTCACTGATGGTAACATCATTGATATTTTTGTTAAAATATTTCTTAGAGGCATTGCCGATGCCCCAAGCGCCGCTCCCGAAATAAACTTGATTAATATACATCTGCAGGATCTCATCTTTTTTATAAACATTCTCAATTTTAACCGCTAAAAATAATTCTTCGGCTTTTCGTTTATAGGTCCGTTCGGGTGAAAGGAGCGCATTTTTGGTAAGTTGTTGTGTAAGTGTACTGCCTCCGCCCGTAACCCTTCCAGCAAACAAATTACCAAAAAAGGCACGGGCAATCCCTTTAATGTCAAAGCCGCCATGCTCATAGAAACGCTCATCTTCAATTGCCACCACTGCATTTGGAACATACTTTGGTAATTCCTCAATTTTTATACCACTTGTCCGATTGGTAGCTACATTGCTTGCAACTTGTCCATCTTTATCATAAATAACCGTTGGTTGGCCAAGTCCTTGCTTAAGTGATTCAACATTTGCTCTCGTTGCGAGCCAGCCGAAATAGAGAATTGTCACTAAAACTAAAACAAGAATGATTAGTAAGAGTATTTGGGTTAAATGCTTTTTTTTCCAAAAGCGGACAATCATTTTCCACATTCGATATAATATATTCATTGAATCTTCCTACCTTTAATGGGTCTTTGTTTATCTATTATAAATTTTCTTACCAGAAAAGACCAATAAAATCATTTTTTTTCACTATTATCTCCCCTTATTGAAAATTAAACCAATTAGTAGTTTAACATACAAAAAATATTTTTTAATAGTTGTAGTGGTTTGTTAAGATTCCATCGTCTATTAAGGTGAAGTGAAAGGAAAGTAGGAGAAAATTTGATTACAATAGAAAATTTAAGTCATGATTTTGTGATAGGTAAAAAAGGTAGACAAACGATAATCCCGGTATTAAGGGATATCTCGCTTACGGTCGAAAAAGGGGAGATTGTGACCATTGTTGGCCGTAGTGGGTCAGGGAAATCGACACTCCTTAATTTAGTAAGTGGCTTCATTCATCCAAAAGAGGGAGAAATTTGGATTAGTGGACAAAAGGTATCAGGTCTAAATGAAACGAAATTTGCAGATTTTAGGCTTAATAATCTTGGCTTTATTTTTCAAAGCTTTCAATTGATTCCAAGCATGACTGCCTTTCAAAATGTTGAACTGCCGTTAATTTTAAAAGGGGTAAGTGAAAGCGTCCGAAAAAAACAAACCGAAGACATGTTGAAGAAGGTTGGCTTGCTAGATTATCAGGACCATTATCCTGGGGAATTATCGGGTGGACAGCAGCAAAGAGTGAGTATTGCTCGCGCCTTAATCGTTAATCCACCGATCATCCTCGCAGATGAACCGACAGGAAGCCTTGATAGTGAAACAGAGCAAGAGTTGCTCGAATTCATCACCGAGTTGAATCGTGATCTGGGCATCACATTTTTAATTATCACTCATGATGATAAGGTGGCGGAGATCGGTCACCGCAAGATTGAGTTAATAGATGGGCACATCGCTCCGGAGGTATCGGCATGAAACTAAGAGACCAATTCCGCTTTGTTCGGCAGAATATGAAGAAAAATAGAACAAGAGTATTTATGACTATTCTTGCCACAGCGATGGGTTGTGCGTTCTTAATTGTGCTTGCCTCCGTCGGCTTTGGCTTACAGAAATCAGTTGTTAAAGAAATTACTGAACGAAGGGTCATCACCCAAATTGATGTCCATGGGAAAGAAACAAATGATCAAGGCGGTTTTCAACAATTAACCGATAAAGATGTGCAGATTTTTGAAAAGGTGAAGGATGTAAAAGCTGTTACAAGGCGAAAAATGTTGCAACAGGAAGGAATCTTTACGATCGGAAATTATCAAGAAAATGCGGTCACCTTTGTAACAAACTTCCCGTCGGAGGTTAAAGCGGGCTTTGAATTAGCAGAGGGACATCTTCCGCAGGGCAAGGATGAAGTTGTTGTCGGCTATAATTTCCCTCTTAATCTAGCCGTAAAGGATGCCCCCGATGATAGATATGATAATAAGGGTCAATTAAAAGACGAGTATTTGTTCAAAGGTGAATTACTCGGCGAGAAAATCGAATTAACGGTGAAACAATTAATCAACGGAAAACTAGAGGAAAAAACAATTCCATTGACGATTGTGGGAATCACAATAAAGCCAACAAAGGAATGGGCTGAAGATCGAAGTGTCTTTATTTCTGAAGCGATATTAACGGAAATTGAAACGTTTACTGGAACACCAAAAGGGATTATGCTTGATCCGAATAATGAAAACCCACAAGACCTAGATGTATTAAAAGATACCTACGATGAAGTGAAAATTTATGCAAAAAACATGGAGGCAGTCCAAAGTATTTCTGATAAGTTAAAAGAAAAGAATTATGCCTCCTATTCTGTTGTGAACGAGTTGAAAGAAATTAATATGATTTTTATGATTGCTAAGGCGGGACTAATTTTCATTGGGACGATTGCGATTCTTATTGCCTCGATTGGAATTTATAACACGATGACGATGGCTGTTACAGAGCGTGCCCCAGATATTGGCATTATGAAAGCTCTTGGTGCAAATCCGAAAACAATCAAGCGGATTTTTCTGCTTGAAAGCAGTTATATTGGCTTAATGGGCGCCTTAATCGGAACGGTCGTTTCCTACGGGATTAGTTATACGGTCAATTTTGCAATCCCAATCATACTTAAACAAGCATTCGGACAAGAAATAGGTTTTGATTTAGTATTTAGTGATATTCCACCGATTTTACCAATAATTTCAGTGTCTATTTGTTACGGGGTTACGATTCTTTCTGGACTCCGACCAGCACAAAGAGCAACAAAGGTCGATGTGTTAAAAGCAATGCGAAGAGAGCTGTAACGAAAAAATAAAAAGCAGAGATAGTTGCGGACAACCATTTCCTAATTCAAGCATATGTTAATAGAAAGCTTTTAACATAGTGGAAAGGAATGGGATGATGATTAATTGGAAAGTCCGTTTAAAGAACCGCAACTGGGTCATTGCGTTTTTATCACAAATCATGATTGTCACTCAAATGGTGTTAGCAGGGTTTCAGTCATTAGGTATTATTGATTTTCAACTAACAGATGCAATTCAAAGTTCAATTTTAACAGTTGTAAATGCCGTATTTATTTTGCTGTCCATGCTTGGGCTGGTACAGGATCCAACCACAAAAGGCTACGGTGACAGCACTCAGGCGTTAACCTATAAGGAACCCAAATAATCTAGTATATATCAAGAACAAAAAAGAATGCCCCTGGTCCTAATGAACTGCCCCCTGTCAAGTAGGACAGTGGAAATAAATAAACGACACTAGGCGGCTTTAGCCCTGTATTCTAAGG
>JAIMAD010000489.1 GCA_023512145.1 Bacillus sp. (in: firmicutes)
GATTTTGGTGTAGGGATGTCGACGCGTTTACTCGCTCGCAACCAAAAGGAACGTACGGTGATGGTAAATACAATTGGTCCGTTTTGGGATGCCAATGAAGTATGGCTACTAACGGGTGGAGGTGCCATTTTTGCAGCTTTTCCCCATTGGTATGCAACCATGTTTAGCGGCTATTATTTCCCGTTGTTAGCCGTCTTACTCTTCTTAATTGGCCGCGGTGTCTCATTTGAATTCCGCCGTAAGGTTGATCACCCACAATGGACAAATACGTGGGACTGGGTGATTTTTTTTGGAAGCATAGTCCCACCATTCCTGCTGGGAGTCCTCTTTACAAGCATGCTAAGGGGAATGCCGATTCAGGCTGATATGAACATGTATGCTGGGTTCACCGATTTTATTAACGTCTACTCCCTATGGGGTGGATTAACTGTTACCTTGTTATGTTTTTTACATGGTCTTAATTTCTTGACGTTAAAAACAGACGGGGATATTAGAAAACGTGCAGCTTTATTAGCAAAAAAGGTAGTTTTAGCTGTTTTGGGAGCTTTGGTCATTTTTGTCGTTTTATCTTGGTTTATGACTGACATTTTTGTGGTGCGTCTCATTCCCGAGCTTGTCCTTGTTGTTTTGATTGTGCTTGCGTATGGATTAACCTCCTTTTTCATTGCAAAAAAACGTGAAGGGTTGGCCTTTACTATGTCCGGACTTGGGCTAGCGCTAACCATTTCGGCAATTTTCGTTGGCTTATTTCCAAGGGTGATGGTTAGCTCTATCAATAAAGCATTTGATTTAACCGTATACAATGCAGCAAGCGGGACATACTCTTTGAAAATTATGACGATTGTCACATTAACCATTTTACCTTTTATATTGGGTTATACAATTTGGAGTTACTATGTTTTTCGGAAACGGGTGACAGATAAGGAGCATCTAACATACTGATGGATAAAGCTTTGTTCACATACATTGGAGTAAAACCAGTCCTAGTAAAATTAGCAATTCTAACTGCATTCCAAGCTGTGATGATTATTATCCAAGGTTATTATTTGGCAGACGCAATCTCCTCTCTTTTTGGGGGAGATTTGTTTCGTAGCGTTGGAACCAAATTAGTCCTATTTTTACTGGCACTGATTATTCGGCAACTACTAACATTGTGGAAAAAGACAATCGCTTTCCATTTTGCAGCAAGAACAAGCGAACAGCTTAGAGAATCATTGATACAAAAATTATTTCAACTTGGACCCCGTTATGTGAGAGAGGAAGGCTCAGGGCAGACAATCACCCTGGTAATGGAGGGTGTGTTAAAATTTCGCCGGTATATAGAACTACTATATGTGAAATTTATTAATATGGCATTCATACCAGCAGCAGTTTGCCTTGTTATAGCATTTGAAAATATTCGTTCCGGGCTCCTATTGGTTATTGTTCTACCCATTCTGATTGCCTTTATGATTTTGCTAGGATTGGCGGCCAAAGGGAAGGCGGATCGTCAATATGAATCCTACCAAATGTTATCCAATCATTTTGTTGATTCATTACGAGGCTTAGAAACGCTTAAATATTTAGGATTAAGTAAGCAGCATATCAACAAGATTGTGACTGTTAGTGAAAAATATCGCCGTTCCACGATGGATACACTGAGAATAGCTTTTTTGTCTTCATTTGCCTTGGACTTTTTTACAATGCTTTCGATTGCGACGGTGGCTGTTTTTCTGGGAATTGGATTAATTAATGGCACGATGGAACTGCGTCCTGCGTTAATGATCCTGATTTTGGCGCCAGAATATTTTTTACCAATCAGAGAATTCAGTGCCGAGTACCACGCCACCCTTGATGGAAAAAATGCGAGTAAGAAGATTGAGGATATTCTTGCCAAAGAATCAGCAGAGTTAAAAGATGAGACTGTTCCGCTTTGGGATTCATCCAGTACCTTTTCAATCAATAAAGTAAATGTCCAGTTTGACACTAGTAATCTAGCAGGATTACAAGATATTAACTTATCTGCAACTGGTGCAAAAAAGATTGGAATTATTGGGGTGAGTGGTGCGGGGAAATCGACGTTAATTGATATTTTAAGCGGTTTTTTGACACCTACTTCTGGAGAGTTTCAATTAAACGACAAAAAGCTGACCACTTTATCAAATCGGGAATGGCAAAGTCAAGTTACGTATATTCCCCAGCATCCATATTTATTTAATGACACTGTTCTAAATAATATTCGTTTTTATCACCCCGAGGCGACAGTGAATGAAGTTGAAATTGCAGCAATCCAATCTGGTTTAATGGAAGTGATTGCAGCACTTCCCCTTGGTATGGCGACGATTATTGGCGATGGAGGGCGGACACTTAGCGGTGGCCAGGAACAACGAATCGCCCTCGCACGTGCTTTTTTAGGAAATCGTCCAGTCATCATGCTTGATGAGCCTACTGCCCATTTGGATATTGAGACCGAAGCAGAGCTAAAAGTTACAATGATGCATTTGTTAGATGAAAAACTCGTTTTTTTTGCCACACATCGATTGCATTGGATGCAAGAGATGGATGAAATTCTTGTGATTGATCAGGGTAGAATTGTTGAAACAGGAACACACGAACAGTTAATGGCACGGCAGAAAGCTTATTATCAACTTGTGAACGTCCAAGGAGGAGTCTAAATGGACAAACAACAATGGATTTTTCCATTTTTACGGAAATACCGATATCATTTTATCCTTGTTATTCTTCTTGGTACAGTAACAATTATTTTTGGTGGCGCATTGATGTTTACCTCAGGGTATTTAATTTCGAAAGCGGCGACACAGCCAGAATCGATTTTAATGGTCTATGTGCCGATTGTCGGTGTCCGCACTTTCGGAATTGGTAGGGCTGTGCTCAGCTATGTCGAACGGCTTGCAGGACACTCTTTAATACTCAACATTCTTTCTGAGATGCGTGTAAAGTTATACAAAATAATTGAGCCCCAGGCTTTGTTCATTCGTTCACGATTTCGAACAGGAGACATCCTTGGTATGCTTGCGGCCGGCACATCCGAAGAAGAGATCCTGCGCGACTATCCCTACTTGGAGCGTGACGACATTCGAGCCGCGATCACCTACGCCGCTGCATACTTGGACCATACGATCATGCCGGCACAAACCAGATGACATTTCTCGTGGACGCCAACCTCCCGCCAGGCCTCGCTGGTTGGCTGCGTGAACGCGGACACGATGCCATTCACTCCACGATCACCCTGGCGTAGCGCTCGGTGATCGCGCCATCTTTAAATTCGCCCCCGACATCAATACGTCATCATAACCAAGGACGAAGACTTGGCTATCCTCTCGACACTCGACGACAAACCGGCTGCAGTCGTATGGGTA
>JAIMAD010000490.1 GCA_023512145.1 Bacillus sp. (in: firmicutes)
CATACCTGCCTAGCAAATCATAGACAGAGCATTGACCCATCTATTGGTGATTAAAGATTTTTTAAACAGAAAATTCCTTTATAAGTAGAACTCCGAATCTAATCATGGGAAAGGAATAACTGTGTGCTACTGTACACCAGCATAATAATGCGGTGGGGTAAGCAAAAACTATCAATGGTGCATTGACTAGCTTAAGTCTTTTTAGAGGTAGCCTAGCACTCTTCTTATCCACAAAAAAAAGAGAAGACTACACTTCTCTTTTTAAAGGTTATCACAATGAATAATTTGGTGCCTCTTTTGTGATTTGGACATCATGTGGATGACTTTCCCTTAGACCGGCACCTGTCATCTTAATAAATTGTGCTTTTGTTCTTAATTCAAATAGGTCCTTTGTTCCGCAATAACCCATTCCTGCCCGCAAGCCGCCAATAAGCTGGTAAACGGTTTCTGCTAATGGTCCTTGGTATGGAATCCTGCCCTCAATACCTTCTGGAACAAACTTCTTATTTTCTTCTTGAAAATAACGGTCCTTTGATCCCTTTTCCATGGCAGCAACCGACCCCATGCCACGGTATACTTTAAAGCGACGTCCCTGGAATATTTCCGTTTCGCCGGGACTTTCAGATACCCCAGCCAATAGACTGCCCAGCATGACAGCGTGTCCGCCAGCTGCCAGGGCCTTGACGATATCGCCTGAGTATTTAATGCCACCGTCCGCAATAATCGTCTTGCCATGCTTTTGTGCTTCTAATGCACAATCAAAGACTGCTGTAATTTGCGGGACACCAACACCGGCTACAATCCTTGTCGTACAAATCGATCCAGGTCCAATTCCTACTTTAACAATATCTGCACCTGCATTGATTAGGTCCTTCGTTGCTTCTGCTGTAGCAACATTTCCAGCAATAATCACTAACTCCGGATATGCATTTCTAATTTCCCTAACTGCATCTAGGACACCCTTTGAATGACCATGTGCCGTATCAAGGACAATTACATCTACATTTGCTTTAACAAGCATATCGACCCGCTTCATTGTATCACTTGTTACCCCTACCGCTGCACCTGCTAATAACCGTCCTTGCCTATCTTTAGCTGAGTTTGGAAATTCGATTACCTTTTCAATATCCTTAATCGTAATTAACCCTTTTAATACACCGTATTCATCGACAAGTGGGAGCTTTTCAATTTTATATTTTTGCAGAATTTTTTCTGCGTCTTTCAGTGTTGTTCCAACTGGTGCTGTAACAAGTTCTTCTTTTGTCATCACATCGGATATTTTAAAAGAATAATCCTCGTCCGAGATAAAGCGAAGATCACGATTCGTAATAATACCTACCAGTTTTTGTTCGTCAACATTGTTAACAATTGGTACACCAGAGATGCGGTATTTTCCCATTAAATGCTCAGCATCAAAAACTTGATGGTCTGGAGTCAGGAAAAATGGATCGGTAATTACTCCACTTTCAGATCTCTTAACCTTCTCAACCTGCTCGGCTTGCTGCTCAATCGTCATATTTTTATGGATGACACCTAAGCCGCCTTGTCGTGCCATCGCTATTGCCATAGCTGATTCTGTTACTGTATCCATTCCTGCGCTAATTAAGGGAATATTTAGCATTACATTTGTGGACAATTCCACTTGAAGGTTTACATCCCGTGGTAGAATATCAGATTTACCTGGTATTAACAACACATCATCAAACGTTAATCCCTCTTTTAAAAATTTACTTTCCAACATTTTACCGTCCTCCATTAAAAAATTTTTTAATTGTAGGTTATCAATAGGACAAAATACTGTCAAGGAATATTTACTTATTTAATTCTTCTGAAAAGAGTGATTATATCTTGCACAATCCATATATTGATTGGAAAAGCTTCAATTGTTTTTTTTCGGCAGAATACTGCCAACAATATTTAAAAAATAATTATCAAAAATGGATGATCGACAATCCCGAAAAGAAAAGCTATGAAAACTGCTATGCCTTTCTATATTACCTTGAACATGGTCAAATCTATTATCAGCAGGCAGAGAAATCCCCGCTTGTTTTAAAACCAATTCTCCTTTTCTATGGATTGGTCCATTTAATTAAAGCATGTATTCTGACCAAAAATCCAGCATATCCTGAAACAACAGCAGTTTTAGCACATGGTGTTTCAACTCGAAAAAGGAAAAAGCAAAATTATCTTTTCTGTCATGATGAGGTTAAAATTCAAAAAAACGGTCTTTTTCCATTTATGTCAGAAAAATTGTTTCACATGAAACAACTAGAAGGGGAAAAAGTTACCATGGAAGAATTACTACAGCATATACCCGAACTAGACGACCTATTCTATTTACTTGAAGGTAAAAGAAACTTTGTAAAACTACCAATAGAGGGCGAACAGTTCGTAGTACCTGTTGCCTTATTAGACCACTATCATATGACAGAAAGTCGCTTTAAGGAGTTTTTAATATCTAAGTTTGAAAAGGGGATTGATTTTTCCAGTGAGAGGCTCTCCTTTACAATGAATGTGAATCCACTTTCAGGTTCTTCTCCACTTAGGTGTAATATTGAAGATCAATCCTATTCACTACCACTTATTAAAAATAACCTTTTCAATTTTCCTGAGCTGTTAATACACTATTTATTACTTTACAACCTAAGTATGATTGCCCGCTATGAAACGGAGTGGTGGAGTGAATTAACAAAAATGATGCCAAATCGAGATTATCCGTTTATTCTCTCCTTCCTTGACATTACATTGAAAAAAGGGCCCTATTTAATTTATCAATATTTAATGAAATAATGAAAACATAAAAAGGACAACCCTTTCAGGTTGTCCTAAACTTGCCTGGCAACGTCCTACTCTCACAGGGACTCGCGTCCCAACTACCATCGGCGCAAAGAAGCTTAACTTCCGTGTTCGGTATGGGAACGGGTGTGACCTTCTCGCCATTGCTGCCAGACTATTTTTCTTTGAGGTTCATTCCCTCAAAACTAGATAATGCAGAAGAAGTTTGTAAGTATGAGTCGCCACTCATTGTATTTGTATTGTCTAGCTTCGGCTCCTAACTTCTCGGTCGCCTCCGCTTTTCGTTTTTTTGGTTAAGTCCTCGAACGATTAGTATCAGTCAGCTCCACATGTCGCCACGCTTCCACCTCTGACCTATCAACCTGATCATCTTTCAGGGTTCTTACTAGCTTACGCTATGGGAAATCTCATCTCGAGGGGGGCTTCATGCTTAGATGCTTTCAGCACTTATCCCGGCCGCACATAGCTACCCAGCGATGCTCTTGGCAGAACAACTGGTACACCAGCGGTGCGTCCATCCCGGTCCTCTCGTACTAAGGACAGCTCCTCTCAAATTTC
>JAIMAD010000491.1 GCA_023512145.1 Bacillus sp. (in: firmicutes)
ACATTGACTGTGAAGTAAGTTAATGTTGGTGCCTGATACGCCCAAAAGTCGGAAGTAGGGGATCAAGTGAAACAGGAACTAATTGAATTGGCTTTAAATATAAGGGATTATTGCGGAATTGACTTTACAACAAATCTCGCAAGTTTAGAACAAAAAGTAGCTAGAAGGCTAAATGAATTGGGGTTACCATTAGATGAATATATAGCCCGTTTACAAAAGGACTTGAAAGAATGGGATAAACTAGTGGAGCATATCACCATAAATGAAACCTACTTCTTCAGGGAATTCAACCAACTAGCAGAATTTCAGAACTTGATAAAGAAGAAGACAGGAAAACCAATCAATGTCTGGTGTGTCCCTTGTTCCACCGGAGATGAGGCATACTCCCTTGCCATTTTAGCAAAGGAATTAGAGTTTTCAACGGGAAATGTAGTCAGGATTGTGGCATCGGATTTAAACAAAAAGGTTCTCGAACATGCAAAAAAGGGCTTTTATCCAAAAAAATCTCTGTCGTTCAGAAGACTTCCGGAAAATTGGGAATACCTAAAAAGGTATTTTATTGAAACAGAGCAAGGGTATGAAGTGAAAAATGAAATCAAACAAATGGTTTCCTTTGAGCCCTTTAACTTGACTGATTACCATACATATGCAAAATATAATCAAATCGATTTTATTTTCTGTCGAAATGTTTTGTTCTATTTTAATGATGAGATAATAAAAAATATTATTAGAGGTTTTAATTCTATTTTAAAAAATGATGGCTATTTATTCTTAGGTCACGCAGAGTCCATCTCTAGTTTTGAAAGCAAGTTTGTCTCAGTACACACAAAAGATACTTTTTATTACCAGAAAGCTCTTATCACCAACTGATTAGAGCTTTTTGAGATGGAGTACCACAAATCTCGATTTATAATGAAATTTTTGAAAAATTGAGGTATAATTACTTCATAATTTTGATATATTTTGATTAATCTTTTTAAGGTACATTTTAATCAAAAAGTGAGGTGTGTCTATATGAAAATACAAGAGCCACTAAGGTTCCCGATTGGTGATGCGCGCCTGTCAACAACCGAGCGAACTTCCACCAATACGGCGTCGTTTCAAAAAATTATGAGCTCCTATTCCAAAGAACTAACCCAGGATCGCCTCCATCAACTGCTTCAAAAAATAGATCAACAAGGTACTCAGTTAAGCGAAAAACCTACGTTTAATGAACTCCGCAAATACAAGGATTTGGTCAAAGAATTTATGGGTGAGGTAACGAAAAACGGTATGGGCTTGTATCAAACAGAAAGCTGGGACCCATATGGAGGGAATAAAACATTGAAAACGGTCCAAGTGCTCGACCGTAAATTGATGGAATTAACGGACCATGTATTAAATCAACAAGATGCCGGTCTATCCCTATTGGAACGAATCGGGGAAATCAAAGGCTTACTAATCAACCTTTATATATAATCAGGAAATTATTCGATAAGGCAATCGTTTCGCAGCAAATAGTTAGATAGTGGGAGTGTTACCACTGCTGACATAATAAAGGATCGTTGTTACGGTTCTTGGCTATTGCACTTTAGACTACTAGAGAGGAAGCAAATAGGTGCAAAATTACATAAATATCACACTTTTAGTCCTCAATTTAATTGGCGTGATTTATTTGGTTGTTCGTGGTTCATTAAGGCGGGAAGTTGACTCACAGCAAGAATGGCATCTAAAAATTCATGAAAACCTAAATAAGATGAAACGTGAAATCAGTGAGCAAAAAATAAGCCTTGATCATTATCAAAGGTCATTACAGCAGGAGTCAGAACTATGGAAAGAAGCGAGAAAAGCCTTCCATTCGTCCCGACTAGCTACAAAGGAATCAACGATTGAGCAAACATTGTTATTAAATGATCGATATAAGGAAATTTTTGATTTACATAAACAGGGTTTATCAATAGGAGAAATTGCACAAAAACTTGAAAAAGGTAACGGCGAAGTATCGTTTATTTTACAGCTCGATGTCCAAGCGCGTGCTAAGAAGGGGGTTTAAGTATGTTAAGAGGATTGAATACGGCAGCTTCAGGAATGTTTTCCTTGGAGCGAAAGCAAGAAGCATTAGCGGATAATCTGGCCAATGCACAAACACCTGGTTATAAGAAGGATGATACAGCACTTCGAGCATTTCCAAACCTATTACTGCAACGAATTCAGGACTTTAGTAACAATGGTAATGGAACAGCTGTAGGTGCAATGCAACTACCAGGAATAGGCGTTCCGATTGGTGACCTTTCTACTGGTGTATATGCACAGGAACGTATACCAAGTTTCACTCAAGGACCACTACTCCAAAGTGATAATCCGCTTGACATTGCCATCAATGATCAAGGGATTCCCACGAATTTGATTAATGGTCGACAAGTCAAACCGGCTGCTTTTTTTGCTGTCCAGCTCCAAGATGGAACGATAGGCTACACTAGAAACGGGAAGTGGGATTTAGATGCACAGGGGCATCTTGTCACTTCCGAGGGTTATCGTGTGATTGGGGCAAATCACCAGCCCATCCAGATTACGGATAGTATTCGTAAAGAGGATTTGCAGATAAACTCAGGTGGCCAGTTGATAGCCTATCCAAATGATCCAACCAAAACAAGGAATGCCGGCCAGATTGGTTTGGTTGTTGTCCAAAATCCAGCTGAACTTCTTCGTTTAGGTGGAAATGTATTTCAGTCTGAAAATCCTGAGCCGTTTATCCAAGACCCTGGTGGTACCAATCCAGGTATTTCTCTTAACCAAGGTTTCATTGAACAGTCGAATGTAGATACTGGTCAAACGATGACAGAAATGATGATGACATTAAAAGGGTATGAGGCAAATCAAAAGGTAATCAGCGCTTATGATACCTCCTTGCAACAACTGTATTCTGTTGGAAAAATTAACGGCTAAGCAGAAACTTCCAAAAATGGGATTTCCTCAAAGTCTCGTAATATAAAATACTTTAATAAAAGGAGATTAGGGATTTGAATACATCACTATTTATCTCTTCCGGCGCTTTGCAAGCATACCAACAAAGGATTGATACCACGGCAAACAATGTAGCCAATGTGAACACGACAGGTTATAAGCGGAAAGACCAAAGCTTTTCTGAAATTTTAGCCTCACAAATCAACAATCAAGGCCATCCAGATCAGGAAATCGGTCGGCTCACACCCAATGGGCTACGTGTTGGTTATGGCACGAAGACGGGACTAACACAGCTCGATATGGAGCAAGGACAAGCGACCCAGACAGACAATCCTTTTGACATGATGATTAGTGGCAATGGATATTTCAAAGTTAGCTACCCGTCTACAACTGGGGGAGCCAATGAA
>JAIMAD010000003.1 GCA_023512145.1 Bacillus sp. (in: firmicutes)
CCAAAATGATTGCAAGGATAGTAGATTTTTTAACTAAAAGAGTTAGTTTCATGACGTGAGATTTCAACTTGCATTCAAAAAAAAGAAAATGTAAGATGTCTTAAGGAGTTAATCTGTTTGTTACTAGTATCAGCATGTATACCAATAGTAGTTTGGCGAGTAACTTCTGCTTTTCTTAATGAAATCCATGATGGATAAAATAATAGATAGTATCAGATTGACCACTAGAAAGGGGTGTGAAAAGTGTCAAATGAATTTCGCGTTTGTGATGATTGTCAGGCTGTGAATTTAAAGACATTAATCCCTCGTTTAAAAGAAATGGATCCGGAGGCCATCGTTAAAATTGGCTGTCAATCCTATTGTGGCCCTGGCCGAAAAAAGACCTTTGCCTTCGTCAATAACCGTCCAATTGCCGCCTTAACGGAAGAGGAATTAATAGAAAAGGTTAATAAGAAGATTAAATAATCACCGATGCTACATGCCCGGGTGATTATTTTTTTTCAAAAAGAAATTTGGCCCTTTATCGGATATAATAGAGGCATGTAAAAAGGAAGAGGGAAGTCTATGGCCTATTCAGCTGAAAAACTTACCGAAGAAAAAGTGTTTAAAGACCCTGTCCATCGTTATATCCACGTCCGAGACCTAGCCATTTGGGATTTAATCGGAACGAAGGAGTTTCAGCGCTTGCGTCGCATCAAACAGCTGGGAACGACCTTTTTGACCTTTCACGGGGCAGAGCATAGCCGCTTCCAGCATTCACTCGGAGTCTATGAAATTGTCCGGCGCATCATCGATGATGTCTTTTCTGGCCGACCAGAATGGAACAATAACGAACGCCTGCTGACCCTGTGCGCTGCGCTTCTTCACGACCTCGGACATGGCCCATTTTCTCATTCTTTTGAAAATGTCTTTGATTTTGACCATGAGGAATTTACTGGGAAGATTATTTTAGGGGACACGGAAGTGAACAAAGTGCTCCTCCGGGTTGGGCCTGATTTTCCTAAACAAGTAGCCGAAGTTATTGCGAAGACCTCTGAAAAAAAGCTGGTCATAAGCTTAATTTCCAGCCAAATCGATGCCGATCGGATGGATTATTTGCAACGTGACGCATATTTTACTGGAGTGAGCTACGGTCAGTTTGATATGGAAAGAATTTTACGCGTGATGCGTCCACGGGAAGACCAGGTGGTTATTAAAAAGAGCGGCATGCACGCGGTTGAGGATTATATCATGAGCCGCTACCAGATGTACTGGCAGGTGTATTTTCACCCTGTATCCCGAAGTGCCGAAGTGATTTTGACAAAAATCCTCCATCGCGCCAAGCACTTGTTTGAGGAAAACTATTTGTTTAAACATGAACCCATCCACTTTACTTCTTTATTTTTAGAAAAAATAACCTTAGAAGACTATTTAAAACTAGATGAATCCGTCATTTTATATTATTTTCAAATTTGGCAGGAAGAGGCCGACCCTACGTTAAGCGATCTGTGCCGGCGCTTTGTCAATCGGAATCTCTTTCAGTATGCTGAGTTAGACCCTGTCAAGGAATACAAGAAGCTAGCTGAATTAACTGAGCTTTTTAAAAAAGCAGGCATTAACCCTGACTATTATTTAGTCGTAGATTCGTCCTCGGATTTGCCTTATGATTTTTACCGGCCAGGTGAGGAAGAGGAACGGTTACCCATTCATTTATTGATGAAGAATGAAGATTTACGGGAGCTTTCACAAGAATCAGAGATCGTTGAGGCCATTTCTGGAAAAAGAAGAACGGACCACAAGCTCTATTACCCAGCGGATTTCCTTGAGGATGACTCCTCTAAAAAGAATATTAAAAAGCAAATCCGTGAGCTTCTAGAAATCTAAAAATAACACGCACCGTTTTAGAGGAAGTAGGAGATGACAACCTTGTTAAAAGATCATGCTAAGCTGATGCAGGCGATAATGGTTTCTGGTGAAGTTACTGGTAGAAAAAAGCTTCAAAAGATGATATTTATTGCGAAAAAGGTAGCTTTTCCCTTTCACGACCGCTTTTCGTTTCATTTTTACGGTCCATACTCAGAGGAATTGACAACAAGAGTGGAAGAGCTTTGTAATATGGGCTTCCTCAATGAGGTAAAGGAGGAAAAGGGTGGCTATTATCAATACCGCTACACGCCGACAGAGACGGGTAAAGAATTTTTAAGCGTAAACGTTGTGGAAATGCCCCGTTTGCAGGAGTGCCTTGTCGATATGAACGGACAAAATTCTAGATTTCTCGAACTTGTTTCGACGATTTTATATTTTGATAATCTTTCAAAGGAAGAAGTCGCAAGCAAGATTTGCACCCTAAAAAGTAGCCAGCGTTACGCGGAAACGGAAATCGCTGAGGCATACGGTTACATTACATCATTAAAAGAAAAAGCTATGCTCAGATAGCTGAACATAGCTTTTTTCCTTTTATTCAGAATGTATATCAAGGTAACTTCTAGAATTGTCTAGTGCAAGTGTCCTTCGCACTCCCGAGTAAAAATCGGGTTGGGGATTTTTACCTCCCTACGATAAGTAAACACCTGAACCCTAGCGCTTTTTCGTGTTTCCACTATTCACTTGTTGCGCTCGGAGTCCCGTCGTGAGCGCTTATTATTTGTCGCTTGCCCGTACCCCGGCAACGCCAAGATGATTTTTGCTCATTTCCTCAATAAACACGGTAATATTTTCTTTTGGTGCGCCTGTTGTTTCGCTAACAGCTTCGGTCACCTTGGAAACTAACGCCCTTTTCTGGTCATCTGTTCGTCCCTCAAGCATTTTTACGGTAACATAGGGCATTTCTTTTTCCTCCTTTAATATGTAACTGTAAATTAGTGTTCCATAAAACCACAAAAAGTGCAATAAGGGTTGCTTTATTTGATTTTCTTTTTCCAAGCGATTTCATGTATAATATTAGGATAGATTGTTATAGTTAAGGAAGTATTAATCCCTCGTCATTGAGGAAGGAGAACGAGTTTGGAAGGATTACTGGCCTACCCACTTAGTAAGTTACCTTATTTAGCAATTACGCTTATGATTGCCTTTACGTTTCACGAATTTTCACATGCCTTTGTTGCTTACAAATTCGGTGATATGACCGCTCAAAAACAAGGGCGGCTGACGTTAAATCCACTAAAACATCTCGATCCGATTGGAACGTTATTAATTTTTATCGCTGGCTTCGGCTGGGCCCGTCCCGTCCCGGTCAATCGTTTTTTCTTTAAAAAGCCCCGTCTTGCGGGTGTTCTTGTTTCGGTGGCGGGACCGCTCAGTAATTTGATTTTGGCCTCACTCGGTTTTATCATCGGTTATGGATTAAGTAGCAATGGGGTGATGGTAACAGATGGTTTTTACGACTTTCTTGATATCTTTATCCAGCTCAATATCGTTTTGTTTGTCTTTAACCTCCTCCCCTTTCCACCGCTTGATGGCTATCGGATTATCGAGGATTTAGCTCCAGTTGATATTCGCGCAAAGATGACACAATATGAACAATATGGGGTGCTGATCTTTTTGGTGCTAGTGATTACACCACTTAACCAATATACAATTCAGCCGATGTTTAATGTGATTATTCCTTGGGTGGGTGAAGGTTTAGGTAATTTCTTTTATATGTTATTTTTCTAAAGGAGAAGGCAATTTAGCTACTACTAGAGGAGGTCATTAGCGTTAATGGATGAGAAAAAGAAGAAACTAGGTTTTAATATTATAAAAAGCAGTCCAACCGATGGCCATAAGGGTTATGGACAGGGTGTCCTTAGCCTTGATAATGTCTCACCCGTCATCATTGATGTTGACGCAGGTGAAGCGGAGATTGATGTTGGGGCACTGCACGCCCGAAGTATGGTTGAAAAAGGGATTAAATTTTTAAAAACAAAAGAGGAAGTTCCGAACGGCAAACCATATTGGCTCGTGTGGGTAACAATTGACAGGAGTGAAGTTGGACCTTATTACGCGGGTGTTACTGCCTGTTTTATGTCCGTCGACCGGGAAATTCGCCGTGGTTACAAATCGCTTCCAGAACACGTCAACCGCATGGATAAGTCGTTGAAACGGCAGATAATTGTCGATGATATGGATGAATCGTCGAAAACGGTATTAGCAGAATTCCTGCGCGCCCATAATGAACTATTGTGGACTAATTCCACGGATGTGCTGAAAAAAGCGTTGCTGGCAGAATAAATAGGATTTTGGTAGTATTTTTGAAAAATAAATAGTAGTATAAACAATGTAAGTACGTGTAAAACTAGGACAAGAAAAGCTCAGGAGCAATCCTGGGCTTTTCTCTATTTTTCGCCGAGTGATTAGGAAGCTTCTTGCTAAGGTAAGGCTAATCTTAAACAAATAGAGAATGCTTTAGGTCTCTTTTTGTTTAACTTTTTATCGATAGGGGTAAATACTTGTATCCCCTAAAAAATTTCCGCGAAGGTTGTGGAAATACAATTAAATGGTAATTAATTAGTATAAGGGTTGAAAGTCGCGCTCCTTTATACCTAAAAAAATGTTCTGAATAGTTACATCAGTACTAAAGTGGTATAGACGACTGTATATCATTGAGCGTATGCTTTATTTGTGGGGCGAAAGCGCTACCATTTTTTACTATACATAGGGTGCGCCCACATTATTTTTAGAAAAAGGAGGAGAATTTATAGGGGTAGGAATTTTAAAGTAAAATGAACGATGAAAAGTAAGTTGACCACATGAACCTATGTTATTAAGCAAGGATCAACATTCTTGTTGTTGCTTGAAGATAGACAAGTCATTCCAAATTGAATTTTTTAAGCAAATAAATTTATAAATAGGAGGAAAACATGAGTAGATTTAATAAAAAATGTATCATTTCATTTATGATTTTTGCATTAATTTTAACTGGAATCCCCTATTTTGTGTCTGAAAAAGCGACGGCGGCACCTCCAGATGTCCTGGATTTAGTGATTGATCTCAACGTTCCTCAAGTCACCAGAGAAGTGAAAGATAACAAGATTCAATTAAATCCTCTTCATGTGTATGAAGATGGTCATTTTTTGTTAGCTTCAGAGAATTTAACCTGGAAATCCTCCAATAAAAATATAGCCTCTGTAACGAAAACGGGGGAAGTAACAGTATTAGGGCACAAGGGAAAAACGTTTATTACTGTTAGTGATGGCAGTTATAGCGACCGCATTTCCATTCAATACAAAGGAAATAAAGATAAGATATTGGTTGAAAAAGAAGAAGGAAATCGTTATAACCTAATCGGCAAAGCCATTGGGAAGATGTCTATGGAAGAAAAGGTTGGGCAAATGTTAATGCCTGATTTCCGTAATTGGAATGGTAAAAATGTAACAGAAATGCAACCAGAGATTGCCCAACTGGTAAAGGATTATCATCTTGGCGGAGTGATTTTATTCCGCGAAAACACGGTGAAAGCTGATCAAACAACAAAGCTTGTCAGTGCCTATCAGGAAGCTGCAGAAAAGTACGGGCTCCTGATTTCAATTGACCAAGAGGGTGGAATTGTTACTCGCCTTCAGACTGGGACGAGCTTTCCAGGGAACATGGCGCTTGGAGCCTCACGCTCTGAAGAGGTTGCCGAAAAGGTTGGTAAAGCAATTGGCGAGGAACTTAGCGCCCAAGGTATAAATATGAATTTTGGTCCGGTAATGGATATCAACCTTAATCCCGATAATCCGGTCATTGGCGTTCGCTCGTTCGGTGAGGATCCTGAGCTTGTTGCGACAATGGGCAAAGCATATATAAGAGGTCTGCAAGGAACCGGAACAGCCTCAACGGCCAAGCATTTTCCGGGTCATGGTGATACGGCGACTGATTCTCATTTAGGATTGCCGGAAGTTCCTCATGACATCGACCGTCTGAAAAAAGTGGAATTATATCCATTTCAACAGGCAATGGATGCGGGCATTGATGCTGTGATGACAGCACATGTGACCTTCCCGAAAATTGACGATACAAAAGTAATTTCGCAAAAAGATGGAACGGAAATTGCACTTCCAGCGACACTTTCTTACAAAGTATTAACAGAGCTAATGCGCGAAGACATGGGCTTTAAAGGTGTAATTGTTACCGATGCCATGAACATGGGTGCCATCGTCCAGCATTTTGGTCCAGTAGACGCGGCAATTCGTTCCGTTAAAGCGGGGACAGACATTCTCTTAATGCCTGTTGGAATTGAAGCGGTAGCACAGGGTCTATATGAGGAGGTAAACTCCGGCGGTATTCCTATCGATAGAATTGAAAAATCTGTTGAACGGATTTTAACATTAAAATTGAGTCGAGGTATTGTCAAGGCTGAAGTTGAAGAAAATCTTGGTGAAAAGGTAGCCAACGCCATGAACGTGGTTGGATCTGCAGAACATAAAGCAGTCGAAAAAGAAGTAGCAGCAAAATCGATTACACTTGTAAAAAATAGTGGCGTTCTTCCGCTTAAACCGGCAGTAGAGGATAACATTGCCGTTGTTGGAGGTTCAAACTTTTATGTAGATTCCCTTTATACCGAGGTTAAAAAACACCATGAAAATGTTACACGTATTAATACTTCAACAAAACTTACAACAGCACAACTAGAACAAATTAAGGATGCAAAATACATCATTTCCGGAACCTATACTTCCAGCGTTTCAGGTAGAGCGCCAACTGCTAGTCAAATGTTGATGACCAATCAGCTCATCGACACAGGTAAACCTGTTATTGCTGTGGGCATTAGAAACCCATATGATGTTATGTCATATCAAACAGTTGATGCCTATCTTGCACAATATAGCTTTAATAGCGCAAGCTTTGAAGCGACCGCTAACACCATTTTTGGAGAAAACAACCCAACCGCCAAGCTTCCAGTAACAATCTACAATCAAGATGGTAGCGTGCTCTACGGGTTTGATCATGGATTAGGTTATTAGTAGGTTACACTAGTAGACCAGTTCCCTCGCCATGGGAACTGGTCTATTTTTTTATATAGGCTCTTAAGGGCAAAACTTAGTTGGGAAGCACGAAAATATCCTTCATATGGTCTATGAAGGACAAAACTCAGTTGGGAAACATGGAAAATGCCCTTATACCTTTCAAAATCCAATGAGTGGCGGAAAACTTGCGAATTGATCAGTGAGTTGACCTATTTGTTCCAGATTTGCACCACAAAAGACTACCCTCGTATTTCTCAACGGTAGCCTTTTGTGTCTTAACGAATCGTATGTCCACTGAGAGGATAAGTTAACTCGCTAATTGGCACCCCATGGCATTATCTTTTTATACCATGGGACTTTTTCACTGTCCTTCTTTTTCTTTCCTTCTGAAGCTGCATTCTTTAAATGCTCGGTGCAATATTCATTTGGTTCGGTTCCGGCGACGAAATAAGTGAAGCGGCGGACCGGGCAATCACTTGTTGCTAACTTGCCGTTGGCTGGGTTGACATAAACACCGACCACACCCTCTTTCGGCGCTTTAAACGACTTGATGGGCTTGCCCTTTAAGGCTTCTTCCATAAAGTTGACCCAGATGTTTTTGGCGTATGTTTTTTCGGCGACAAGCTCGATCGGTTTTCCAATATCGTATCCTGCCCACACGGCCGTAACCAGCTGTGGTGAGTAGCCAATCATCCAGCTATCTGTTTCCGTTGAGCCCGATTTTCCTGCATAGGGGCGGGAGATGTCTTTAATGACTGTACTGCCAGTTACTTTTGTATAGCCGTTTAACTTCGGATCAAAAATACCCGTCAGCATTTGGGTCATCACATAGGCCTTTGCGGGGTCTAAAACCTTTTTTGTGCTAGTATCTTTTTCAAAAATAATGTTGCCATTATAGTCTTCCACTCTGGTAATTAATGTTGGGTTAACCTGTTTCCCACCGTTGGCAAACAGGCTATAGGCATTCGCCATTTCAATCACACGCACACCTGAAGACCCTAGCGCCAGTGACGGAACCTGATCCATTTTTGAAGAAAGTCCAAATTTCTTTGCCGTTTGGATTAACGTCTCTTGCCCTAAGAATAAATGCGTTTTCACCGCAAAAATATTATCACTGACGGCAAGTGCTTGGGCAAGGGTGATTTCGCCGTCTGCATACTTGTTGTTAAAGTTATGTGGTGTATAATCGCCTTGGCCATCATCAAAATGGAAGGTCGTAAACTCACTTCTCATTGTCGAAGACGGGGTAAACCCTTGCCCGAGAGCGGCATAATATAAGAGCGGCTTAATCGTCGAACCTGGCTGCCTGATTGCTTGAACGGAGCGGTTAAAGGGGCTTTTTTCATAGTCCCTGCCACCGACCATTGCTTTAACAGAACCATTTTTTGGATCCATAGCAACTAAACCGACCTGAATTTCTGAAGAAGTAGCCACATAGTTGTTCACTTGGCTTTCGGCAATTGCTTGCTGTTTTTTGTTCAGGGTCGTAAACACCTTTAAACCGCCTAGCGCGATCGTATTTTCATCTAAGTGTAATTGATTTTTTAAGGCGTTTTTTACGGCATCCTGAAAATAGGGAGCGACATTTATTTGTTGAGAAGAATGAACACCAGTCAATGTGAGCGGTTCTCCGTCAGCTTTTTTTGCAATACCTTTGTTGATGTACTTATTTTTCACCATACTTTCTAAAATAAGGTGCTGGCGGGCGTTGGCATTTTCCATCGAGGCAAACGGTGAATAGATTCCCGGACCCTTCGGAATGCCTGCCAGCAAACTTGCTTCGGCTAACGATAGTGCATCCGCATCCTTGCCAAAATAATAGTTGCTGGCAGCTTGAACACCATAGGCGCCGTGACCATAATAAATGGTATTTAAGTAACCTTCGAGAATTTCTTTTTTCGAATAGTTCATTTCAATGCGGATGGAGTAAAAGGCCTCAAGCAGCTTTCGCTTCCAAGTTTTATCATGTACGAGAAAAAGGTTTCGGGCATATTGTTGGGTAATTGTACTTGCACCCTGCACCTTATCGAAGGCGCGAATATCTGCTAGTATGGCGCCAATGATGCGTTTATAATCGAAGCCGTTGTGAGCGTAAAAGTTTTTATCCTCAATGGAGATAGTGGCATTCACTAAATCAGGTGACATATCCTGAAGACCGACCCAATAGCGTTTTTGACCACTAGTGCTCTCGCCAATTAATGTTCCATCATCGGCAAAGTACAATGTCGATTGCGGGACGGCGAGATGTGGTGCACCTAAAATATTTGCATAGGCTAGAATGCCAAAAAAAAGAATGGAAAGACAAACCATGCCTATCAAACTGATGATAATGAAGGCCCGTAAATATTTTATTGTCTTTCGAAACCCTTGATCAGTCATGACTTCCATGTATATCACCCCACAGTTTTTCGGAGAAAAGAAAAATACCAGGTGCCCGTTTATAGGCTAATGACCTCGGGGCCGATGGCGTTTTGCGCTGGACAATTCTCAAAGGTCAATAATATATACGTACCTCTATATTTAAAAAAGTTGATAGTAATAGTATTGAAAGAAAAGCGTCTTTTTAAACATTTCCCAGAGGAATTTGAATTATTTCTTTAAATTTTGCTAGACTTTTCTTTCTGTTTGTAATTCAATAGTTTGGGTAGCATAAAAAATGAAAAGAGAAAACGGGCGTTTAGCGATTGACCCACTTGCCCCGACACGTAGTATATTGTTTTCGAGGCTCAATGCTATATAATGAATGGAATGGAAGGATGATTAAAATGGCAATTTGGTTTACAGAAAATCAGACAGAAAACTTTGGGATTACAATGAAGGTAAATAAAACATTACATACAGAACAAACAGACTTTCAAAAGCTTGAGATGATTGAAACAGAGGAATGGGGCAACATGCTGTTACTAGATGACATGGTGATGACCTCTGTCCGTGATGAATTTGTCTACCATGAAATGGTCGCACATGTACCGTTATTTACGCATCCAAATCCTGAAAATGTACTTGTTGTCGGCGGTGGCGATGGCGGTGTTATCCGTGAAATCTTGAAACACCCAAGCGTGAAAAAAGCGACGCTTGTTGATATTGATGGAAAAGTAATTGAGTACTCGAAGAAGTTTCTTCCGGAAATTGCCGGTATGTTAGACGATCCGCGTGTCGATGTCCAGGTTGATGACGGTTTCCTGCACATTGCCAACAGTGAAAATCAGTATGATGTGATTATGGTTGACTCAACCGAACCAGTCGGGCCGGCTGTAAACCTATTTACAAAAGGCTTCTATGCCGGAATTTCAAAAGCATTAAAAGCCGATGGCATCTTTGTTGCCCAATCGGACAATCCTTGGTTTAAGGCGGACTTAATCCGTAGTGTCCAAAAAGACGTCAAGGAAATTTTCCCAATCACACGTCTCTATCTTGCCAATATCCCAACATACCCAAGCGGCTTATGGGCCTTCACAATCGGTTCAAAGAAGTATGACCCATTAGCAGTGAGCGATGACAGCTTTTATGAGATCGACACAAAATACTACACAAAAGAACTACACAAAGCCGCCTTCGTTTTGCCTAAATTTGTTGGCGATTTAGTGAAATAACGTAAACAAAGAATAATCGGGGCTTCTACGTGACCGAAACCGGGGAAAAAGCGGGAGTTGGGTAACGTAGACAGAAACTTTGTGACCGAACCCGGCGGAAAAAGAGAGAACTGGTTCACGTATAAGGATCTGCGTGACTGAAACATAGAGTTTTATGTAATAGATTGAAAGTGAGGGTGTTTGATGCGTTTTGATGAAGCCTATTCAGGTAATGTATTTATAAAAAGTCATCCCGATTTTGACGAGAGTCAGGTGGTTTTGTACGGGATGCCGATGGATTGGACGGTCAGCTACCGGCCTGGGTCGCGTTTTGGTCCGGCCCGCATCCGTGAGGTGTCAATTGGTCTGGAAGAATATAGCGCCTACCTTGACCGCGACCTGGAGGATGTTTTGTATTTTGACGCCGGTGATATTCCGCTTCCGTTTGGAAACCCGCAAAAGAGCATCGACATCATTGAAGCGTTTGTTGATCAAATCATGGACGCCGGTAAGTTCCCACTTGGCATGGGTGGCGAGCATTTGGTCTCCTGGCCTGTGATGAAAGCTGTCTATAAAAAATACCCGGATTTAGCAATTATCCATATGGATGCACATACAGATCTTCGTGAGAGTTATGAGGGTGAGCCCTTGTCGCACTCCACGCCGATTCGCAAGATTGCTGAATTGATTGGACCGAAAAATGTCTATTCTTTCGGGATCCGTTCAGGAATGAAAGAAGAATTCGAGTGGGCGAAGGAAAATGGCATGCATATTTCAAAATTTGATGTGCTTGAGCCGCTTAAAGAAATTCTCCCAACGCTTGCAGGTCGTCCTGTCTATGTGACGATTGATATCGATGTCTTGGATCCGGCCCATGCGCCAGGAACAGGCACAGTCGATTGCGGCGGAATCACGTCTCGTGAGCTGCTAGCCTCAATTCATGCGATTGCTCGTTCAGAGGTAAATGTGGTCGGTGGTGACCTTGTTGAAGTCGCGCCTATTTACGACCCTTCTGAACAAACAGCGAACACTGCGAGTAAATTAATCCGTGAAATGCTGCTTGGCTGGGTGAAGTAATCTGGATGTGTTGGTGCCTGTCCCTTTGTAAGGGCAGGCATCTTTTGATTTGTACGGTTACAATGTTTATAATGGAAAAAGAATGCGATAATGGGTTCTAGTCAATAATGAAGACGTCAACAAGGAAAGAGAACTAGCATAAGTTCCTTTTAAAAAAAGATAACTACTAAGATGTGCAAATAAAATGGGTGTTTTCAGAAAATTTGGGTGAAAAACGGCCTTTATAATAGTAAAGGAGTGCTAATTCGGTTGGCAAACAATGAAATTCCCGTGAAAATTACGGTGAAAACGACGATTGATGAACAAGAGGCAGTGGAGTTGACGGTTTTTGGCCGTTTTTATCAAAAAAATCAGGCTTCTTTTCTACGATATGTAGAAGTGATGGATGAGGGCGATGTCCGCACGATTGTGAAGGTGTCTGCTGAGGATGCGTTGATTTTACGGAGTGGGGCGCTGAAAATGAGGCTGCCGTTTCGGTTACATGAAAAACGAACGGGCAGCTATGAAATGCCGTTTGCTGCCTTTGAAACGACGACAATGACGAAAAGGTTGGAGCATTCGTATCAACAGGGGTGCGGCCAAATTGATATTGTTTATGATTTTGCGATGTCGGGCTCTGGTGGCGGTACATACCGGTTAGAAATTACCTTTCAGGAGGATAAAAATGAATATTGTTGAAATGACGCAAATGAAAATAAAGGCAGAGATTCGGGCGGCGGTTTTAAAAGCTGGGCTTGCGACTGTGGAGCAGATCCCCGATGTGATTCTCGAAATCCCGAAGGAAAAGACGAACGGTGATTACGCGACGAATATGGCGATGCAGCTTGCTCGTATCGCGAAGAAGTCACCGCGGATGATTGCACAAGCATTGATTGCTAATATTGACCGCGGGGCGGCTTCGATTGAAAAAATTGAGCTGGCGGGACCAGGTTTTATTAATTTTCATATGAATAATAGTTATTTAACGGAGCTAATTCCGACGGTCCTTGAGGCGGGGGATAGGTACGGCGAAACAACGGTTGGCAACAAGGAAAAGATTCAGGTTGAGTTTGTGTCGGCCAATCCAACGGGGGACCTACATCTTGGTCATGCCCGCGGTGCGGCGGTCGGCGATTCGCTTTGCAATATTTTAGCAAAGGCGGGTTATGATGTTTCGCGCGAGTATTATATTAATGATGCTGGAAACCAGATTAATAATCTTGCAGTATCGATTGAGGCCCGTTATTTCCAGGCGCTCAGTTTGGAAAAGGACATGCCTGAGGGCGGTTATCATGGGGCGGATATTATTGGGATTGGCAAAACGCTTTCGGCAGAATACGGTGACAAATTTGTTGAAGTGCCTGAAGCGGAGCGCATGGAATTTTTCCGCGAGTATGGTCTGAAATTCGAAATGGCCAAATTGAAGCGGGATCTTGAGGATTTCCGTGTTGGCTTTGATATCTGGTTCTCAGAAACTTCTCTTTATCATAATGGGAAAATTGATGAGGCGTTGCAGGCATTAAGGGCGAGTGGTTATGTGTACGAGGAAGATGGCGCCACCTGGCTTCGCTCGACGGAATTTGGTGATGATAAAAACCGCGTGCTCATCAAGCAGGACGGGACGTACACGTATTTGACGCCGGACATCGCCTATCATAAGGACAAGCTTGATCGCGGCTTTGAAAAGTTGATTAATATTTGGGGTGCGGACCATCACGGTTATATCCCACGGATGAAGGCGGCCATACAGTCACTCGGCTATGGCAGTGATGTGCTCGAGGTCGAAATCATTCAACTTGTCCATCTCTATAAAGATGGTGAAAAAATGAAGATGAGTAAGCGGACCGGTAAGGCCGTGACGATGCGTGACCTCGTTGATGAGGTTGGGCTCGATGCGGTCAGGTATTTCTTTGCGATGCGCAGCTCGGATACACATATGGACTTTGATTTGGATTTAGCGGTGTCAGAGTCGAATGAAAATCCGGTTTATTATGCCCAGTACGCCCATGCCCGGATTTCGAGTATCCTCCGTTCTGGCGAAGAGCAAGGCTTAGCGGTTGCTACTGGTGCTGATTTTTCTTTAGTGGTGTCTGATAAGGAAATTGATTTATTGAAGAAGATTGGCGAGTTTCCGCTAGCGGTGGGTGAAGCGGCTGAGAAGCGTGTGCCGCACCGCATCACGAATTATATCTTTGATTTGGCATCGACGTTTCACAGCTTTTACAATGCGGAAAAGGTACTTGATGCCGAGCAGCCAGAGCGCACAAAAGCACGCCTCAGTTTGGTACGGGCGGTCCAAATCACGATGAAAAATGCACTTGCCTTGATTGGTGTTTCTGCTCCTGAAAAAATGTAATGTGTTTATGGTTGGTTAGTTGGGCCCTTTGATTAGTTGAGGGGGGCCTATTTTGTGTTGTGAATATTCAGAATTGTTGTGAGTGTCAGATAAACTTGGAAATTGGCAGATAAAATGGGGAAATTGGCAGATAAATCTTCAAAGTGGACGATAAACTTTAAAAATGGCAGATAAATTTTCAAAGTGGCAGATAAATGGCCAAGTTTTCAAAAAAGGTAACTAAATAATAGTCTCTGGCATGGAATCCAGCAAAAAAAGTGACTGATTTTTCATAAAAGGAAAAGACAATGACCTGAGCCAGGCATGACGCCTGGCTTTTTAGCAATAATGGGTGTGAAAAAGACACGGTCTACAAATGAGACCTAATTGTGTACCACAATTGTTGATCGTGTGAGGCAGATAAGTAATTTTGCAGAGAGAAGAATTGTTTCGGTAATGTTAAGGGAACTAGAAAAGAATCCTAATTAGAATGGAAAAACGGCCTCGTTTCGGTAAAAGAACCTGCTCTGCTTTGACCTAGGGAGCAGTTTTACTCTCTATAACGATAAATAAACAGGTCCACCAGAAACCTAGGGTCCCATTTTCAGCGAATGAAAAGTGTTTCGATTTATCGAAAAAAGTCCAAAAAATATGAATACCACTCCCGAAATTGCAAATAGTAATAGAGAACTTTTGTGAGGAGTGAACCGAACGAATGAATGTTGGAAGAGCAAAAGAAATCGCAGATGCTGTTGAGATGATTACTGTTACTTATGAGGGGGAGCCGGTTATTATTCAACATGTCGATGAAGCCGAAAAAATGGCACGTATCTATTCGAAAAGCGATCCCGATAACGAGCGAGATGTTCCTGTGTTAAATTTGATTGAGGAATAAAACGGAGTCTCCGATGACTGTATCGGAGACTTTTTCTTAGTTAATCTCGATCGTGCCCCCACTAATCCGCTTATAGCCCCGTATTTTGCTGAGTTCCTCGATTAATTTTAGGGCTGCCTCATCCTTGGCTTTTGCCTCAATCATGAAATCAACATCCTCTCCGACTGCTTGCAGCTGTTTCAGTAAAGGGATGATGTAGTATGGGTCAACAAAATCTGCATGGGAGCGGAATTCTTTTTCTGATTTAGGCGAAGAAATATGAATTTTCGGCTTGTGCTGCCTACTGCTCCACGTTCGGAAAATCCGCGGTAGTAAATCTTCAAGCGCTTTTTCGCATGGATTTGCTAAATGGTGATGGTAGTCGAACACGAATGGGATCGCCTCGAATTCACAGAGAGTTAATGTTTCCTCAGCCGTGTATGTTTTATCATCATTTTCCAAGGTCATTACTTTTTTTATCGGGTCAGGCAGGGTTGTTAAGTTTTGCTGAAATTGCACTAGCGCCTGCGGTTTATCGCCGTAGGCGCCACCGATATGGATATTAATCAAACCGTCTGCTTCGATCCCCATCGCCTCGAACATTTGATAATGGTAGGTCATGTCGATGACGGCATTTTCGGTAATCTTTGTTTTTGCTGAGGTAAACAGCGTAAATTGATTAGGATGGAAGCTTACCCGCAGCTCCTTCCTAGTAACGAGCTCGCCAATTTCCTGCCACTCCTTCCGAAAGGGTGTCGTAAAATCCCAGCGTACCTCTGGATGGGTCGCCAGCGGGACAATAGAACTAGAGAAGCGGTACAATTCCAATTCATGGGCCAGATTGTAGTATAGCATCCTTAGGGTGTGATTGAGGTTTTGCTTCGTTACATAAAGCAGCTTTTCCTCCCGTTCCTGTCGGCTTAGTTGCTGATAACGGGTAAAGGTGAGTGTTTTAGATGGAGACACGTCCCATAAGCTAAGCGCCTGTGAAACATAGCCAAAGCGGATCTTCATTAAACATGCTCCTAACTTTTATAAAGGCTCTTTTCATAAGCTTTATTGCTTTTCATACTAAATTAACAAACTAAATAAAAATTTTGATTGTAACACGTAAGAGTTTTACCGTAATTTATGATTAGTGCCAGTGAAGAAATTGCTTCGAAAAACAACATCTAAGCAAAAATAGCCTTATAAAAAATGTGAAAAAACCCTGGCGAAACGTTCTTTCACCGAGCGAAACCGGTTCGGTTTCGTTAGCTTAGCCAGTGACAACCGCTCTGAGTCGTTGATGTCTTTTTTGATAATCTCCTTTAAGTGGGCAATAAAGTCGCCATCATAAATATAGCAATTGATTTCCTTGTTTAAAAACAGGCTTCTTTTATCAAAATTAGCTGTGCCGATATCGCAGAATTTGTCATCAATCATAATTGTCTTCGCATGATAAAAGCCCTTTTTATATTGAAAAACGTCAGCACCTGTTTTTAGAAGCTTTCGTAAGGAGCTGTAAGAGGCTTCTTGGACAAGCATATGGTCGGCAGTATAGGGAACAACGATAGTAATCTGGACGCCGCGTTTTAATGCCGCCAGTAACTCCTCTAACAGCTTTTTACTTGGAATGAAGTAAGGGGTGCCAATGAAAAGTGAATGCTCGGCCTCCTGGATGAGGCGAATAAAGTAATCCTCGAGGTGGCAGGCTTCGGTCGCAATAAATTGATGGCGCATCAAACCCTTTGGTAGCACCGGAAAATAGGCGGGATTACCCAGTAAATCCTCGTTAGCATATTCATTCCAATCAAGCAAAAACTCACCCTGTAAAAAATTGACGCTATCCCCGCTTAATTTTAAATGATAATCACGCCACTGACCAACCTTAGGATCTTCGTCAATATATTCTTTGCCAATGTTAAAGCCGCCAAGATAGCCAATTTCACCATCAATAATGGAAATCTTGCGATGATTCCTGACTTGCGAAGAATAAAAAAGGAAGGGAAGCCGAATCTGATTGCTATAGCTAAAATGAATGCCTGTGTCCCGTAGTGCCTTTATTGTCTCCATCGTAACCTTCCAACTGCCGATCCGGTCAATGAGGAGCCGAACCTCCACTCCAGCAAAGGCCCTTTCTTTTAAAATGGTCAAAAATTCCTGGCTGAACGCATCATCCTTAACAATATAAAAAAGCACATGAATATGTTTTTTGGCATTCCTTAGGTCCTGAAAATAATCAGCAAATAATTCCTTTCCATGCGTGAAAATTTCAATAGTACCATGAAGGATGGCCGTTTCATTCTTACCGACAATCGAAAGATGCTTCTTTCTGCCTAAGGTAAAATCTAAACCAAGCCATATAATGATGAGTAATAGTACACCTAAAATAAGGGTAACATCCATCTGGAATCGATCCTCCAATCAGTGTTGTTAGGTTTTCCGAATGCAGACAAATATATAAGTGGGTACAACTTTTTAAAAATTGTTTGACTGAATGCTCATTCATAATATAATAGAGTTGAGAGTAAGTTCAGAAAATTTACTATTTTCTACAACGTATCAGGAGTAGGAAAGAAAATGAAGGGGAGTGACATTACATATGAATGGATTATTATGGGTAAACCTCATTGCATTTTTATTTGTAACCGCTTACGCAGTCAGTCTGTTCGTTTACGTTGTCAAAACACGGATTGAATTCATTAAGCTTGGGAAAAAGGTTGAGTTTGATTCAAATGTCAAAGAAAGGCTCCAAAAGATTTGGGTGAATGTCTTTGGGCAGAAGAAACTTCTCAAGGATAAAAAAAGTGGGATCATTCACGTCATGTTCTTTTATGGCTTCCTACTTGTCCAATTCGGCGCAATTGATTTTATTATCAAAGGGATTAAACCGGGCGCGCACCTACCACTTGGCCCACTCTATCCGGGTTTCACCTTTTTCCAGGAGATTGTCACACTAACGATCTTAGTGGCAGTCATCTGGGCCTTCTACCGCCGTTATATTGAAAAATTAGTCCGCTTGAAGCGGAATTTTAAAGCAGGGCTTGTCCTCATCTTTATCGGCGGCTTGATGGTTTCGGTGCTGCTTGGAAGTGGAATGGGCATCATCTGGCATGGTGAAGGCACTTCATGGACAGAACCAATTGCCTCGGTCATCTCGCTCGGCTTTTCCTGGCTTGGCGAAACGGCGGCAATTGTTATTTTCTACATTTCCTGGTGGGCACATTTATTGTTCCTGTTAAGTTTTTTAGTGTATGTGCCGCAATCAAAGCATGCCCACTTAATTGCTGGGCCAGCAAATGTCTATTTAAACCGCTTAGGCAATCCTGGGAAATTAGTAAAGGTAGATTTTGAAGACGAATCACAAGAAACGTATGGTGTTGGTAAGATTGAAGACTTTACCCAGCATCAACTGGTCGACTTATATGCTTGCGTCGAGTGTGGTCGCTGTACGAATATGTGTCCGGCCACGGGAACAGGCAAAATGCTCTCACCAATGGACTTAATTCTGAAACTACGAGATCATCTCACAAACCACGGTGCGGCAGTGACCTCGAAGCAGCCTTGGGTGCCAACGTTCGCGTTTGCCGGTACAAAAGGAAATCAAATCGCACTAGCATCAAATGGCCCTGGGGCTCAGGAATCGGCGGCAGGACTTGCCTATAGCCCAAGCTTGATTGGTGACGTCATAACCGAAGAGGAAATCTGGGCTTGTACCACGTGCCGAAATTGTGAGGATCAATGCCCGGTCATGAACGAGCACGTTGATAAAATTATCGACCTCCGTCGTTATCTCGTGTTAACTGAAGGGAAACTCGACCCCGATGCCCAGCGTGCAATGACCAATATCGAACGCCAAGGCAATCCATGGGGTTTAAACCGCAAAGAGCGTGAAAACTGGCGCGACGCACGCGAGGATGTCCATGTTCCAACTGTTAAAGAAATGAACAAGGCAGGCGAAGAGTTTGAATACCTCTTCTGGGTAGGTGCGATGGGTTCTTTCGACAATCGCAGCCAGAAAATTGCCCTCTCGTTTGCGAAGTTGCTTAACGTTGCCGGTGTGAAATTTGCGATTCTTGGCAACAAGGAGAAAAATTCTGGAGATACACCGCGCCGCCTTGGAAATGAATTCTTGTTCCAAGACCTTGCCACCAAAAACATCGAGGAATTTGAAAAGGCTGGCGTCAAAAAAATCATCACGATTGACCCACATGCCTATAATATTTTTAAAAATGAATACCCTGACTTTGGTTTAAAGGATGTGGAAGTGGTCCACCATACCGAGCTTCTTTACGAGCTTATTCGTGATGGTAAGCTTGTTCCAATACATGACGTGTTGGAAACAATCACCTTCCATGATTCCTGTTATTTAGGGCGCTACAATGACGTTTACGATCCACCACGCGAGATCCTAAAAGCGATACCTGGTGTCAAGCTTGTTGAAATGGAACGCAACCGAGAAACAGCGATGTGTTGTGGTGCTGGTGGTGGCTTAATGTGGATGGAGGAAGAAACGGGACACCGCATTAACGTGAGTCGGACTGAGCAGGCACTTGAAGTCAAACCGACGGTGATTAGTTCCGCCTGTCCATACTGCTTAACGATGTTATCGGATGGAACCAAGGCAAAAGAAGTCGAAGAAACAGTTTCAACCTTTGACGTGGCCGAATTGCTTGAAAAAGCTGTTTGCGGCGAGTTGCAGGCTTCATAAAGATTTTTGGGGGCGTATCGTGCCCCCTAAATAATTAACAAAAGGGCAGTTGTTTGTTTTGTGCATGCATTAAATTTTAGTAATTTTTACACAAAACAATACAATTTTGCTCTTTTTTATGTAAAAATAGTAAGTAACAATAAAACGCTTACATTTTTCTTTTATAGAGAAGATATGGACAGTTTGTTTTTTTATTTTTTAAGCAAGTCCTGAGTGAGCGTTCAGTCGTGGTAAAGAAATTTTTTAAAAATAACTGACTGAAAATTAAGAAAAGGGAGCGTGTGCTTGATGGGGAGAACGGTCATTTTAAGCGGGGTAAGGACGCCTTTTGGAAAATTAGGGGGGACACTTAGTAGTTTTACGGCACCACAACTGGGCGGGTTTGCCGTGAAGGAAGCATTGCTACGTGCAGAAGTGAAGCCGGAGGAAGTACAGGAAGTCATTCTTGGAACAGTTTTACAAGGGGGACAAGGGCAAATCCCATCACGCCAGGCGGCACATCACGCCGGACTACCATGGGAAGTGAAAACAGAAACAATCAATAAAGTTTGTGCCTCCGGGATGCGCAGTGTCACGCTGGCAGATCAAATCATTCGTGCGGGCGATGAAGAGGTCATTGTTGCGGGCGGAATGGAATCGATGAGCAATACCCCATATATTCTCCCAAAAGCTCGCTGGGGCTTACGGATGGGCGATGATACTGTCAAAGATTTAATGATTCATGATGGCTTAAGCTGTAGTTTTACAGGCGCTCACATGGGCACGTATGGAAATTCTGTTGCTGAAGAAATGGAGATTAGCCGCGCAGCACAGGACGAGTGGGCATTTAGGAGCCATATGCGCGCGCTTGCGGCAATCGAGGACGGAAAATTTGCCGAAGAAATTGTCGCACTTGTGGTACCACAACGCAAAGGGGCACCAGTACTTACTGAGCATGACGAATCACCACGAAAAGATACCTCACTGCAACGACTTGCTAAATTGGCCCCCGTTTTTGATTCAACCGGCACAATTACTGCCGGGAATGCCCCAGGTGTAAATGACGGCGCGGCCGCACTCGTGTTAATGAGCGAAGAGCGGGCAGAGGCAGAAGGTAGAACGCCTGAAGCGGTCATCCTTGCGGCGGCGGCAGTTGCCGGGGAACCGAAAGACTTCCCGAAAACACCAGGACTTGTCATCAATGAATTATTGCGAAAAACCGGAAAAATAGTGAGTGAAATTGACTTATTTGAAATTAACGAAGCCTTCGCAGCGGTTGCCTTGGTGAGCGGGAAAATTGCCGGCCTTGATATGGAAAAGGTCAATGTCAATGGCGGCGCAGTTGCGCTCGGACATCCGATTGGCGCAAGCGGAGCACGCATCATCCTCACGTTAATGCACGAATTAAAGCGGCGCGGTGGCGGGATCGGTATTGCTGCGATTTGTAGTGGCGGCGGGCAAGGCGATGCAGTGATGATTGAGGTGGCAACGGTAAAAGGAAGAGCGTTGCATTGACCGAAAAGAGGCAAAGGGTGCTCGCTCGGTAAAAGGAAGAGCGTTGCATTGACCGAAAAGAGGCAAAGGGTGCTCGTACGGTAAAAGGAAGAGCGTTGCATTGACCGAAAAGAGGCAAAAGGGTGCTCGTACGGTAAAAGGAAGAGCGAGCTAAAGTAAAAAATCCATAAAAATTAGTTGAAAAATCTTTATAAATAACATTTTTTAAAATTGGGTCGAAATCCTTTCTTGGCCCTAATAGTGGAGGGGGAAAATATGAAAATTTCCAAGCTTATGATAATCGGTGCCGGGCAAATGGGTGCAGGGATTGCTCTGGTTTGTGCGCAAGCAGGTTACCACGTGCTATTAAATGATTTAAAGCCGGAATTTGTGGAACGTGGCATCGCAGGCGTCACAAAAATTTTATCCCGTAATGTCGACAAAGGGCGTTTGTCAGAACAACAAAAACTAGAGGTGCTCAGCCGCATTACTGCGTCAACCGATCTGTTTGATGCCCGTGACGTCGACCTTGTCATTGAAGCAGCTGTTGAAAATATGGAAATCAAAACAAAAATCTTTGCCTCACTCGATGAAATAACGCCTGCACATGCAATTTTAGCAAGCAACACATCCTCACTGCCTATCACCGAAATTGCCGCGGCCACCAAACGCCCGGAAAAGGTCATCGGCATGCATTTTATGAATCCAGTTCCAGTTATGAAACTGGTTGAGATTATCCGTGGCCTGGCAACCGATGATGACGTCTACCAAGCCATTGAAGAGATGACAAAAACCTTGGGCAAGGTGCCAGTGGAGGTAAATGACTTTCCAGGCTTTGTTGCCAACCGCGTGCTCATGCCGATGATCAATGAAGCTATTTACACGTTGTACGAGGGTGTTGCCACGAAGGAAGCGATTGATGATGTGATGACACTCGGTATGAACCACCCGATGGGGCCGTTAACCTTGGCTGATTTTATCGGCTTAGATACATGCTTGTATATCATGGAAACCCTACATGCTGGCTTCGGTGATGATAAATACCGCCCCTGCCCGCTCCTGCGCAAATATGTAAAAGCAGGCTGGCTCGGCAAGAAAACAGGACGTGGGTTTTATAGTTACCAAAAATAGCTAAGTTGTCATCTAAAGGGG
Organism: Bacillus sp. (in: firmicutes); assembly: GCA_023512145.1. GTDB lineage: Bacteria > Bacillota > Bacilli > Bacillales > Cytobacillaceae > Neobacillus. Next base: position 22,061 of record JAIMAD010000003.1, read on the forward strand.
AGATAGCTTTGAGACTTACTTTTACAGAAGAACAAGAAATGATGCAAAAAATGGTTCGTGATTTTGCTCAAAGTGAAATTGCCCCATTTATTGAAAACATGGAAAAAGGGGAATTCCCACGCGCTATCCTAACTAAAATGGGTGAGCTTGGACTAATGGGTATTCCGGTTCCGGAAAAGTATGGCGGTGCTGAGATGGACTTCACCTCCTATATTATCGCGATTAATGAAATTTCAAGGGTGAGTGCCACCCTTGGTGTGATTCTGTCTGTTCATACCTCCGTCGGTACGTATCCGATTATCTATTTTGGTACTGAAGAACAGAAGCAGAAGTATGTGCCAAAGCTAGCAACGGGCGAGTATTTAGGGGCATTTTGCTTAACAGAGCCGAGCTCAGGGTCTGACGCGGCAAGCCTTAAGTCACGGGCAGTAAAAAAGGGTGATCATTATGTCATCAATGGCTCGAAGATGTTTATTACCAATGGCGGAGAAGCTGATATTTATATTGTTTTTGCTAGTACCGACACCAAATTAGGAAAAAAAGGCATTGCCGCCTTTATTGTTGAAAAAGATTCCCCAGGTCTTGTCATAGGCAAAGATGAAAAGAAAATGGGCCTCCATGGGTCAAGAACCGTGCAGCTAACGTTTGAGGACATGCTTGTTCCCGTTGAAAATTTGCTTGGTGAGGAGGGCGATGGCTATAAAATTGCCATGGCCAACCTTGAAGTCGGCCGCATCGGGATCGCAACCCAAGCGCTTGGGATTGCTGAAGCCGCACTGCAAGCCGCATGCACTTATGCAATGGAACGCAGGCAATTTGGAAAACCAATTGCCTCACAGCAAGGGATTGGGTTTAAGTTAGCTGACATGGCGACAAGTGTGGAAGCAGCAAAACTATTAGTCTATCGGGCAGCGGATTTACGAAGTCGAGGCTTAAAATGCGGTTTGGAGGCCTCGATGGCCAAACTATTCGCCTCAAAAACAGCCGTTGAAGTAACGACAGAAGCGATTCAAGTATTCGGTGGTTATGGTTATACCGAGGATTACCCAGTGGAGCGCTACTTCCGCGACGCGAAGGTAACGGAAATTTACGAGGGTACAAGTGAAATTCAACGGATTGTGATTAGTAAGTATCTGTGATTTGAATCAAGGAAATTTTGTAGCATTAAACGTAAATTTGTGGAATTGTGACTCAATTTTTGTAAAATGAACTTTTTTAATAAAAAAGGAGGACAATATAATGCACTTTAAATTATCCGAGGAACATGAAATGATTCGCAAAATGGTTCGGGATTTTGCTCGAGGCGAGGTGGCACCCACGGCAGCAGAGCGGGATGAGGAAGAACGTTTTGACCGTGAGATTTTCGACCAAATGGCTGAGCTGGGCTTAACAGGAATTCCATGGCCAGAAGAGTATGGTGGCATTGGCAGCGATTATCTGGCTTATTGTATCGCCGTGGAAGAGCTTTCCCGTGTGGACGCATCAATCGGTGTACTCCTTTCTGCCCACACTTCACTTGCGAGCTGGCCGATTTACAAATTTGGTTCAGAAGAACAAAAGCAAACCTATTTACGCCCGATGGCTGAAGGCAGCAAAATTGGTGCTTATGGTTTAACGGAGGCTAGCAGTGGCTCAGATGCAGGTGGTATGAAAACATCCGCCCGTCTTGACGGCGATCATTACGTCCTTAACGGCTCGAAAATTTTCATTACTAACGGCGGCGTTGCTGACATTTATGTGGTATTTGCCTTAACAGATCCAACGAATAAGCAAAAGGGAACAACGGCATTTATTATCGAGAGTGATTTCCCTGGTTTTTCAGTTGGGAAGAAGGAAAGGAAACTGGGCATTCGCTCGTCACCAACAACGGAAATTATTTTTGAAGATTGCCAGGTTCCTATTGCTAACCGCCTCGGTGCCGAGGGTGATGGCTTCAAAATAGCGATGATGACGCTTGATGGCGGCCGCAATGGCATCGCCGCACAAGCTGTGGGAATTGCTCAAGGTGCGCTTGATGCTGCAGTCGATTATGCAAAAGAACGCCATCAGTTTGGCAAACCAATCGCGAGCCAACAAGGGATTGGCTTTAAGCTAGCCGATATGGCAACGGGGATTGAAGCGGCAAGACTATTAACCTATCAAGCAGCCTGGCTTGAGACAAATGGCCTGCCGTACGGTAAAGAGTCAGCAATGTCGAAATTATTTGCTGGTGACACGGCGATGAAGGTAACAACCGAAGCCGTCCAGGTTTTTGGCGGTTATGGCTATACGAAGGATTACCCCGTCGAAAGATTTATGCGCGATGCAAAAATCACGCAAATCTATGAGGGAACACAGGAAATTCAACGTCTCGTTATTTCAAGAATGATCACAAAATGAATAAACGAGAAATCCAGGCCTCGGTAAAAGATGTCCGACTTGTGCAAAAACGACGCGATCAAATGATCAAAGGGGCCGTAGCCCTTTTTAAAGAAAAAGGCTTTCATCGGACGACAACAAGAGAGATTGCTAAAGCGGCCGGTTTTAGTATTGGGACCTTATACGAATATATCCGCTCAAAGGAAGACATCCTTTATCTAGTTTGTGACAGCATCTATGACCATGTTAGCAAACGTCTGCAGCAGGACCTTGACCAGAAAAAAGGAACACCGGCGAGCCTGAAGCTTGGCATTGCTGATTATTTCCGTGTTGTTGACGAAATGCAGGATGAATTTCTTGTCATGTACCAAGAAACAAAGTCGCTGACAAAGGAGGCTCTCCCATACGTCCTGAAAAAGGAAAATGAAATGGCAGGCATGTTTGAAAAGCTGCTCATCCTCTGTGTCGAAAATGGCGAGCTGAATTTATCCGAAAAACAAGTGAAAATGATTTCTCACAATATTATTGTCCAGGGGCAAATGTGGGCCTTCCGCCGCTGGTCCTTGCACAAGAATTTCACATTGGCCGAATACATCGAACTGCAAACCGAGTTATTGCTGTCAGGGATTAGGTCGGGGGAAGAGACCGGTTAGTTCACAGGAGAAAAGAATTTTCATAAAATAAGAAATATTTTTTGAACTTTGAGAATTGTCCAGTGCAAGCGCCTAGGGGCTCGGTGGAAAAATTAACCTCAATTTTTCCTAGGTCACAAGTCAATCCGTCGAAAAGGTTAAAGAGCAATCTTTCCGCCGGCTTGCCGTGTGCTTGTCGCCCCTGACCGAGGAGCTTGCGCTTTTCTTGAAAAAAGGGGGAAGTTATGGGAAATTATCAACCAATTCATCATATTCGTTTTGTCACGGCTTCGAGTTTGTTTGACGGCCATGATGCTTCGATTAATATTATGCGAAGAATTCTGCAGGCAAGCGGTGCTGAGGTCATCCACCTTGGCCATAATCGCTCGGTCGAGGAGGTTGTCAGTGCCGCGATTCAAGAGGATGTGCAGGGGATTGCCATTTCTTCGTATCAAGGCGGGCATGTGGAGTATTTTAAATACATGTATGATCTTTTAAAAGAAAAAGGGGCACCGAACATCCGTATTTACGGGGGCGGTGGTGGCGTCATCATTCCGAGGGAAATCAAGGAGCTTCACGACTACGGGATTGCCTGGATTTTTTCGCCAGAAGATGGCCGGTTGATGGGACTGCAAGGAATGATTGATCGGATGATGAAGGAATGCGATTTTGCGACTGTTTCCCTTGATGCGACCAGACATTTGGACCAGCTCCAGGCAGGTGACGTCAATGCGATTGCCAAGCTAATTACGTTAGCAGAGCTAGATGTTGATAAAAATAAAGAAGCAGCTGCAGGCCTGCAGCTTGTGTATGGTCATGTGAAAGCACAAGCAAAAGTGGTTCCGGTTGTTGGTATCACTGGAACGGGCGGGTCCGGAAAAAGTTCGCTGACCGACGAATTAATCCGTCGCTTCATTAACGAATTGCCTGATAAAAAGATTGCGATTTTGTCTGTTGACCCGACAAAACAGAAGACGGGCGGTGCCCTTTTAGGTGACCGGATTCGCATGAATGCAATTTTTTCAGCGAATGTTTATATGCGCAGCCTAGCTACAAGGGCCTCGAAAAGTGAACTCTCACTAGCGATTAAGGATGCGGTTGCAGTCACGAAGGCGGCTGGCTTTGATCTTGTCATTGTTGAAACGAGTGGAATTGGCCAAGGTGATGCCGAAATCGCTGAAATCTGTGATGTTTCCTTATACGTGATGACGAGTGAATTTGGGGCGCCCTCACAGCTTGAAAAGATTGACATGATCGATTTTGCCGACTTAATTGTCATTAATAAATTTGAGAAGAAAGGCTCGGAGGATGCCTTAAGGCAGGTCCAGAAGCAATACCAGCGCAGTCATATGCTGTTTGAAAAAGAAGCCTCGGATATGCCGGTCTATGGAACGATTGCCAGTCAGTTTCATGACCCGGGTACGAACGCCTTGTTCGCAGCCCTGATTGAAGAAATAAATGAAAAAATGTCTTCCGACTGGGTGACTTCTTTTACTAAAAAGGTCCTGGTTGAAAAGCAGAATGTGATTATTCCAACAGATCGCCGCTATTATTTACGAGAAATCTCTGAAACAGTGCGTAGTTATCACAAGAAAGCAGAACAACAGGCAGATATTGCTCGGAAATTGTTTCAGCTTGAAGGGGCGCTGTCCCTGGTGTTGGAACGGGGAGCGAGCAGTGAAGTGCTTGCCACCTTGGAAGAGCTTAGAATGGAAACGGAAGCGAAATTAACGCCCGAGTCGAAGCGGATTCTGGATTCTTGGGAACAAACAACGACCGCTTATGCTGGTGATCAATTTGTGACCAGGATTCGTGACAAAGAGATTATTACTATTTTAAAAACAAATAGTCTCTCAGGCTTAGCTATTCCGAAAGTGGTCCTGCCGAAATATAAGGATTACGGCGAGATTCTTCGTTGGGTCTACCAAGAAAATGTCCCGGGTTCCTTCCCATTCACGGCCGGAGTCTTTCCGTTTAAACGCGAAGGGGAGGACCCAAGGCGGCAATTTGCTGGGGAGGGCACACCGGAACGAACAAACCGCCGTTTCCACTATTTATCAAAGGGTGATCCAGCCAAGCGCTTAAGTACGGCCTTTGACTCGGTGACATTGTACGGGGAAGACCCGGATTACCGCCCTGACATTTATGGCAAGGTCGGCGAAAGCGGCGTCAGTATTTGTACCTTGGATGACATGAAAAAGCTTTATGCCGGCTTTGATTTATGTGACGAGTCGACATCGGTTTCGATGACAATCAATGGCCCGGCCCCAATTATTTTAGCGATGTTTATGAATACCGCGATAGAGCAGCAGGTGCAAAAGAAGGAAGCGGTGCTTGGGCGGATGTTAACGGTCGAGGAATTTGCTACGGTCCGCGCTTATACATTGAAAACGGTGCGCGGGACGGTGCAGGCCGATATTTTAAAAGAAGACCAAGGCCAAAATACCTGTATTTTTTCAACGGAATTTGCACTACGGATGATGGGCGATATTCAGCAATATTTCATTGACCAACAAGTCCGCAATTATTATTCTGTGTCGATTTCTGGCTATCATATTGCAGAAGCTGGAGCAAATCCAATTTCACAGCTGGCCTTTACGCTTTCGAATGGTTTTACCTATGTCGAGTATTATTTGAGCCGCGGTATGAAGATTGACGATTTTGCACCGAACCTGTCATTCTTTTTCTCGAATGGCTTGGATCCTGAATATACTGTAATTGGCCGCGTTGCTCGCCGCATTTGGGCTTTGGTAATGCGAGATAAGTATGGGGCAAATGAGCGCAGCCAGAAGTTGAAATATCACGTACAAACGTCGGGGCGTTCCTTGCATGCCCAGGAAATCGACTTTAACGATATTCGCACGACGCTGCAGGCGTTAATGGCTTTGCAGGATAACTGTAATTCCCTGCATACGAATGCCTATGATGAAGCGATAACGACGCCAACGGAAGAATCGGTACGCCGGGCGATGGCGATCCAAATGATTATTACCAAAGAGCACGGCTTAGCGAAAAATGAAAATCCACTGCAAGGTTCGTTTATTGTCGAAGAGCTGACAACGCTTGTTGAGGACGCTGTTTTAGAGGAGTTTGAACGCTTGAATGATCGCGGTGGTGTGCTTGGTTCGATGGAAACGCAGTACCAGCGCGGAAAAATCCAGGATGAGTCGATGTATTATGAAATGAAAAAGCATACGGGCGAATTGCCAATCATCGGCGTGAATACCTATTTAAATCCAAATCCGCCCTCCTCGGAGGATGTCAATAATATGGAATTGGCACGAGCCACAAAAGAGGAAAAGGAATGGCAGATTCGGAATTTACGGGCCTTCCAGGAAAGCCATGCCAGTGTGGTAGAGGAGGCATTAGTACGCTTAAAAGCTGCTGCAGTTAACAACGGCAATATTTTTAGCGAATTAATCGAAACCGTAAACGTCGCCAGCCTCGGCCAAATAACAAAGGCACTATACGAAGTCGGCGGACAATACCGCAGGAATATGTGAAGAAGAAAAGCGAAAGCGCCTGTTCAGCCCCGAGAGGCGGTGGAGGACCTGAGGGTGAAGTCGTTCTTTGACTTCATCATCAGGACCGAAGCGACCGAGGGGTTAGGCGCATGAGCTAGACAAAGAAAAGCGAAAGCGCCTGTTCAGGGGCGATTGCGGTGGAGGACCTGAGGGTGAAGTCGTTCTTTGACTTCCTCAGCGTGACCGATTCGACACCAGTCTTTGAAATCATAGTCGATTCGCTGTTAATTTTCATAAAAACAACGGTACTTAAAGCAATTGCTTTCGGTACCGTTGTTTTTTATCGAAAGTATTTTTTTCAATGAGATATTAATATGCTCCTTTATCTTATATAATCATTGTAGCTACAAACTTCGAGGAATTTGGGCAGGTGGAAGCAAATGAAGGTAAGTCATCTGATTTTAATCTTAATTGTGTTTGCCTGGCCATTATATTATTTTTATCAAATTCAGTTAGGCGCTGTCACCTTTCTACTACTAGCAATCTTCTTTCTGGTTGTATCCATTAAGGAGATGAAGAAGGTAAAGGGCAATAAACCCCCAGAAAACAATAGCAAAGAGTCTCTTAAGTCAAAAAATCAAGTAAAACAACGGTAAGAACTAGCATAAACACCAAGAAGTTGTTTATAATGAAGAATATGTATTTTGGGAGCAATCCCTCGGTATAAAAAAGGGGACGGATTTGCGCCTAATTTAGTGGTATGTCCGGTACTCAATTAGTTTAGAGTGTCAAATAGGGAAGGGAAGTGCCAAAATTGAGTTTAGCTAAATACTCAAAAGAGGAATTAAAAGAGTTATCCCTCATAGAAATGACTTATGAATATTTCGTAAATAGGAAAGCACCAGTTGCTTTTAATGAATTAATGAAGGACCTCCAAAAGGCCTCAGGTAAGACTGAAAAGGAAATTAAATCGAGAATCGCACAATTTTACACTGACATGAATGTTGATGGTCGTTTTCTTTCATTAGGAGATAACCGCTGGGGTCTGCGCGTCTGGTATCCTGTTGATGCGGTGGTAGAGGAAGTTGCTCCTGTAATTAAACCTAAGAAGAAAAAAGCGAAAAAAGTTGTGGATGAAGTAGGTTTCGATGAGATTGAAGAAGACGAAGATTTTGCCGAAGACGATGTTTTCGCCGAAGAGGACGAACTACTTGACGACGATGACGATGATGATGACGACGAGGTAGATTTAGATATTGACGTAGTCGATGAATTTGCTGAGGACGATGATGATGAGGACGAAGAGGAATTAAAGCTTGCTGAAGTCGTGCTTGACGATGACCTTGATGATAAAGAAGAGGATGAAGAGGAAGAAGTGTAAGCTTGACTTTTTGTTCATGCCCTTGTACAATCCTTTTTGGGCTCCTTAAAAAGGAACGATAAACTATTTACTAATAGCGTCCCCTACAATCAAGTAGGAGGGCGCTTTTTATTTTTTAGGAAAACTTATAATTGTGTTGAACTTTTTCATTTTATGGACGGAAGAGAAAATATTTTTTTCAAAAATCCTTAAACAAACTGAAGAATGTACAAACTGTATTTGAGGAGGAATATTTATGACGAAGTATATATTTGTAACTGGTGGTGTCGTTTCATCACTTGGAAAAGGAATTACTGCTGCATCTTTAGGGCGCTTATTGAAAAATCGTGGCCTTAACGTGACCATTCAAAAATTCGACCCCTACATTAATTTGGACCCCGGAACGATGAGCCCTTACCAGCACGGCGAAGTTTTTGTAACCGATGACGGCGCGGAAACGGATTTGGATCTTGGGCATTATGAACGGTTTATTGACATTAATTTAAACAAATTTAGTAACGTAACCACTGGAAAAATTTATTCGACTGTACTCCGAAAAGAGCGTCGCGGTGATTATTTGGGTGGAACGGTACAGGTGATACCGCATATTACCAATGAAATTAAGGAACGTGTCTACCGCGCCGGAAATGAATCAAATGCTGATGTGGTAATTACGGAAATTGGCGGAACGGTTGGGGACATTGAATCGCTCCCATTCCTCGAGGCGATTCGCCAAATTAAGAGTGATATTGGCACGGATAATGTGATGTACATTCATTGTACGCTGATTCCCTATATCAAAGCGGCCGGTGAAATGAAAACGAAACCGACACAGCATAGCGTTAAAGAGTTGCGCAGCCTAGGTATTCAACCAAATATTATTGTTACAAGGACAGAAATGCCTGTTTCACAAGACATGAAGGACAAAATCGCTTTGTTTTGTGATATTGACGCCAAAGCAGTGATTGAATGCCAGGATGCCGATACGCTTTATTCGATTCCACTTGCTCTCCAAGAGCAAAATATGGATCAAATTGTTTGTGATCATTTGAAATTAAATTTCCCAGAAGCCGATATGACCGAATGGAAAGCACTAGTGGACCGCGTCCAAAACCTTTCAAACAAGACACGCATTGGACTTGTCGGAAAATATGTCGAGCTCCAGGATGCCTATATTTCCGTTGTCGAATCACTGAAACATGCAGGCTATATGTTTGATACAGATATTGAGATCAAATGGATCAATTCAGAAGACGTTACCGCTGAAAATGTGGCCGAATTATTGGATGATGTCGATGGTGTTCTTGTACCAGGTGGGTTTGGGGACCGAGGCATCGAAGGGAAAATTGAAGCCACTCGTTATGCCCGTGAACAGAAGAAGCCGTACCTTGGCATTTGTTTAGGGATGCAGCTAGCAACTGTGGAATATGCACGCAATGTTCTTGGTATGAAGGACGCCCATTCAACAGAATTTGTCCCAGATACCAAACATCCAATTATTGATTTACTTCCTGAACAAAAGGATATTGAAGACTTAGGCGGGACATTACGATTGGGTCTATATCCTTGCCGTTTGCAAGAAGGGACAAAAGCGTTCGCTGCCTATGAGGATGAGGTAGTTTATGAGCGTCATCGTCACCGCTATGAATTTAACAACCATTACCGTCAAGAGATGGAAGCAGCAGGCTTTATTTTCTCTGGTACTAGCCCTGACGGCCGGTTAGTTGAAATCATTGAGCTATCGGATCACCCGTGGTTCGTGGCTTCCCAGTTCCATCCGGAATTTGTCTCACGGCCAACACGTCCGCAACCGTTGTTCCATGATTTTGTCAATGCAACATTAAAGAAGTAAACTTTTAGACCAGTTCTCCGTTGGGGGAACTGGTCTTTATTTTTGTTGGTATTTGAAACTAATAAATACGGGTTTTTTAGCCTAATTTATTTTAAAAATAACGGAGTTGATTTCCAGTAAATGTCTAATTACACAAAACCTCTTAATAATGGCACAAAACCTATGAAAAATGGTACAAAACCTTTGAAAAATGGCACAAAATAGTTCCGAAATCGCACAAAACATAGCTAAATACGAAAATAGACACAAAAAAACAGTTCAATATGGTGGAGCCTCGCGTAGTTACTCTTCATATTCCCCTAAAATCTCGTCTATTGTAAATTTCAAGCCAAAATATGCGAATAAAGCAACCATTGAAGAAGGATAACCGTAGCGATTGCCGAAATCATCGGGGAGCAGACCTTTTTTAAGTCCTAAATCGATATGGACATCCGCTAATTCCAGCAAGTCGCCCGCAGAAGATGCCACTACGGAAGAGACGGCCACAAACGGAATCCCTTTTTCCTGAAGCAATGATGCAATCACGAGTGCCTCTTGATCATCCGCAAAACGAGTGAAAATCAGAACGCGATCGGAATCCTGCAAAATATTCACATTTTCAACGGGAAAAATTGTTGCCCAAGCAGCGGGCTCTGCACCTGAGAACGCTTCGAACTCAACTGCCATCATTTCTTTCGTGCTAAAAAGATAGATCTTTCCGTCACCAATGGGTGCTTGGGCAAGCAAGCGGGCCCCGTCTTCAAAGGAAAATTCCCCTTTTTCAGCTACTCTCTTAAATAACCCTGTTAATTGGGTCGTAAACATTTTTAACATAAAAATCATCCTCACCTTTGTATTATGTTTTTACGATAATATAAAAATAAAAAAATTTCCACAAAATAACTTATTCTAATAAGAATTAAGCAGGATTTTTCTCCTAAAATGTAGAAATAGATAGTAAGATAACTATGAAAAAATTTATTAAAATTGGAAGAGGTTGAGACCCATGAAAACGAAGATTTTAATCGTTGACGATCAGTTTGGCATTCGAATTTTATTAAATGAGGTATTCCAAAAAGAGGGGTACCAAACCTTTCAGGCGGCAAACGGCGTTCAAGCCCTTGATATTGTAAAAAAGCATGATCCAGACCTAGTCCTTTTGGATATGAAAATTCCAGGAATGGATGGAATTGAAATTTTAAAAAGAATGAAAGTCCTCGATCCAGCTATTCGCGTTATCATCATGACTGCCTATGGGGAATTGGATATGATCCAAGAAGCAAAAAATCTCGGTGCCCTCACACATTTTGCCAAGCCTTTTGATATTGACGATATTCGTGCTGCAGTTCGAAAACATATTCCGCAAAAAACAAACTAATTATTTTTTTGCCAAGGCTGTATTTTCAAACCAATGTCTAAACTCTAATTCACTATCAAAATTTGGATTTAGTTTCTAAAATTTAGTATAAAACGTAACAAAACTACGAATAGCTTTTGGCAAAGAGGGATTACTTCCTATTTGCCTTTTTCATTCTGCTGCGCGCTTGCCTGAGCAAATATCTCCGCATTGTTTACAAAACTCATAATCAAACCGAACATTTTTCTAAAAAACTATCTAGAAATTACAAAGGGGAGCATGGGTGCGCTTTCATCAGGATAGTTTTGAAAACTGTGTGGGAATAATGGCAATTCTCTCTTTGTTTTGGTATGATACATATGAACTTTTAGGACTGACTATCATTTTTCGAGTTATACATAATTGTCAAAATAGAGGGAAAACCTTTATAAGGAGTGACTATTCGAGAGTGATAGCAACCCAATTTAAGGAGGAAACAAAATGCCTTTAGTTTCAATGACAGAAATGCTTAATAGAGGGAAAGCAGAAGGGTACGCTGTTGGGCAATTTAATGTAAATAACTTGGAATTTGCCCAAGCAATCCTGCAAGCTGCAGAAGCAGAGAAATCACCAGTTATTCTTGGGGTTTCTGAAGGAGCCGGGCGTTATATCGGTGGTTTCAAAACCGTTGTTAAAATGGTAGAAGGCTTAATGGAAGATTATAAAATTACCGTTCCCGTGGCTATTCACCTTGACCATGGTTCAAGTTTTGATAAGTGTAAAGAAGCAATCGATGCTGGCTTTACATCAGTTATGATTGATGCCTCTCACCATTCATTTGAAGAAAATATTGAAATCACTAAAAAAGTAGTCGAGTTTGCTCATTCAAAAGGTGTTTCGGTCGAAGCAGAATTAGGAACAGTTGGCGGCCAGGAAGACGATATTATCGCAGAAGGCGTTATTTATGCTGATCCAAAAGAATGTGAAGAGTTTGTAAAGCTTACGAGCATTGACTTCCTTGCACCAGCATTAGGTTCCGTTCATGGTCCATACAAAGGCGAACCAAATCTTGGTTTTGCTGAAATGGAAGTAATTGGTAACATGGTTGGTATCCCGCTTGTCCTACACGGTGGCACAGGTATCCCAACAAAGGATATCGAAAGATCAATCTCACTTGGAACGTCAAAAATTAACGTGAACACGGAAAACCAAATTGCATCTGCAAAAGCAGTCCGTGAAGCGTTAGCTCAAAAACCAAATGAATACGATCCGCGTAAATATTTAGGACCTGCTCGTGATGCCATCAGAGAAACCGTTGCTGGCAAAATGCGTGAATTTGGTTCTTCAAACAAAGCATAATAAAGCGACGAACTTATGTCAGCTTTTGATGGTTGAGTTAATTTTTGTAAAATAAAAACCGTCCTTAACCTAAGGACGGTTTCAATGTGTAAAAGGAAAACTAAAAAATTAGTCGAAAAATTGGAGGAATGACAATGAAGTTTTTTATCGATACAGCCAACCTAGAAGAAATCCGTGAAGTGAATGAACTTGGACTATTAGCAGGCGTAACAACCAACCCTACGCTTGTTGCCAGAGAAAAAGGCGTTTCCTTCCATGAACGTTTAAAAGAAATTACCGCTCTTGTTCCTGGGTCAGTCAGTGCTGAAGTAATTGCGCTTGATGCAGAAGGCATGATTAAAGAGGGATTAGAACTAGCAGCAATTGCTCCAAATATTACCGTTAAAGTTCCAATGACTCCAGATGGTTTAAAGGCATGTTATGCTTTTTCAAAAAAAGGAATCAAGACGAACGTTACGCTTATATTTAGTGCCAATCAAGCATTACTTGCAGCAAGAGCAGGAGCAGCCTATGTTTCACCCTTCCTTGGCAGATTGGATGATATTGGCCAAAACGGCTTAGAACTTGTGTCTACCATCTCCGATATTTTTGCTGTTCACGGAATTGAATCAGAAATCATTGCTGCCTCCATTCGAAACCCAATTCATGTTACAGAAGCCGCGTTACGAGGGGCTCATATCGCAACCATTCCATACAAAGTATTAATGGGGTTGTTTCATCATCCGTTAACCGATAAAGGAATTGAAGCCTTCCTGAAAGACTGGAATGCACGGACTTAAAACACAACACTGTTGCAATTTTTTCCATTTTTTCAAAAAAAAATTAAAAGGGATACATGAAAATAGAATTTTCGTGTAAACTATAAATTAGACGAACTGTCGGAATTTGACCTTTTATGTTGAAAAAAATACACCTGAAGCCCTATTTGGTTAGTACTATCGATATACATAAGGCTTAGAAGGGAGTCGGAAATGGAAAAACTCAAAATTGCGGGCGGCTATCCTTTAAGGGGAACTGTTCGAATTAGTGGAGCAAAAAATAGTGCCGTTGCGTTAATTCCAGCAACCATCTTAGCAGATTCACCAGTGACGATTGAAGGATTGCCAGATATTTCAGACGTGGAAATCTTAAAAGAACTGTTGGAGGATATTGGCGGTAAAGTAGACCTGACAGACGGGGATATGACGGTCGACCCTTCAAAAATGATTTCCATGCCTTTGCCAAACGGTAAAGTAAAAAAGCTCCGTGCTTCCTATTACTTAATGGGGGCAATGCTCGGCCGTTTTAAAAAGGCAGTCATTGGCCTGCCTGGCGGTTGTCATTTAGGTCCAAGACCCATCGATCAGCATATTAAAGGCTTTGAAGCACTGGGTGCTCAAGTTACCAATGAACAAGGTGCGATTTATTTGCGAGCAGATGAACTGCGTGGCGCGCGTATTTATCTAGATGTCGTCAGCGTGGGAGCAACAATTAATATCATGCTAGCAGCAGTGAAGGCCAAAGGGCGAACGGTTATTGAAAATGCCGCCAAAGAGCCGGAAATTATTGATGTTGCCACATTGTTAACGAATATGGGTGCAAAAATTAAAGGGGCCGGAACAGACGTCATCCGCATCGATGGTGTGGACAGTCTTCATGGTTGCCGCCACACGATTATTCCTGACCGGATTGAAGCAGGTACATATATGATTCTCGCAGCCGCTGTTGGCTCAGGCGTGTTAATCGACAATGTCATCCCTCAGCATTTAGAATCATTAATTGCGAAGATGCGCGAAATGGGTGTTCATGTTGAATCAGGTAATGACCAAATATATATCGATGGATCGACAAACCTGAAATCCGTTGACATCAAAACGCTCGTCTATCCGGGATTCCCCACCGACCTGCAGCAACCGTTTACATCGCTCTTAACAAAAGCTACCGGCTCAAGTGTGGTAACGGACACGATTTACGGGGCACGTTTTAAACATATCGATGAACTACGAAGAATGAATGCCAATATTAAGGTCGAAGGGCGCTCTGCCATCATTAATGGCCCGATCCAGCTTCAAGGTGCCAAAGTGAAAGCAAGTGACCTCAGGGCAGGAGCATCGCTCGTTATTGCCGGTCTAATTGCAGAAGGACTAACCGAAATAACCGGGCTTGAGCATATTGACCGTGGATACAGCGATCTTGTTGGAAAATTAAACGGCCTTGGTGCAACGGTTTGGCGCGAAGAATTAACAAAAGAAGAAGCAGAACAACTAAAAAACACATAGAGAAGCTAGAACCTAAGAAAAAATGGGAGTTGGAGACGGATGGAAAGAAGTTTAACGATGGAACTTGTCCGCGTTACAGAAGGAGCGGCACTTGCTTCAGCTCGCTGGATGGGCCGCGGGAATAAGATGGAAGCCGATGGTGCTGCAACGACAGCCATGCGCGATGTCTTTGACACTGTGCCAATGAGAGGGACCGTTGTGATTGGTGAAGGCGAAATGGACGAGGCTCCAATGCTTTATATTGGCGAAAAGCTTGGGACAGGCTTTGGTCCACGCGTGGATGTAGCTGTTGACCCACTTGAAGGCACCAATATTTTAGCATCGGGCGGTTGGAATGCACTTGCTGTTTTAGCAATTGCCGATAATGGCAACCTACTCCATGCACCAGACATGTATATGGATAAAATCGCCGTTGGTCCGGAAGCGGTTGGTATGATCGATATTAATGCTTCTGTGTTAGATAACTTAAAGGCCGTCGCCAAAGCGAAAAATAAAGATATCCAAGATGTCGTTGCAACGGTAATGAATCGTCCGCGCCATGAACATATTATTGCCCAGCTCCGTGAAGCGGGTGCAAGGATTAAATTGATTGATGATGGTGATGTCGCAGGTGCCATCAACACTGCTTTTGACAATACCGGTGTTGACATTCTGTTTGGCTCTGGTGGAGCACCCGAGGGTGTTATTGCAGCAGTAGCCTTAAAATGTCTGGGCGGCGAACTGATTGGAAGACTATTACCGCAAAATGATGCCGAGCTTGCGCGTTGTATTAAAATGGGCTTGGATGTCAATCGCATCCTGCGCATGGAAGACCTCGTCAAAGGTGACGATGCTATTTTTGCTGCCACAGGTGTCACGGATGGAGAATTATTACGCGGAGTCCAATTTAAGGGCTCCTTTGCCTCAACACATTCTGTTGTCATGCGCGCAAAATCGGGAACGGTCCGCTTTATCGAAGGTCGCCATAGCTTGAAGAAAAAACCAAATTTAGTGATTCGCTAAGCATTTAGAATAGTTAAGTGGTGTCAGGCACAACTTAACTATTCATTTCAATGGAGACTAGATTTCTACCTCAGTCTAGTCTCTTTATTGGTAAACCCCCAATATCTATCTCCAAGTATTTTTGAAGACACTTATCAGGGATAAAAA
>JAIMAD010000048.1 GCA_023512145.1 Bacillus sp. (in: firmicutes)
CGATAAGATCCTGCTTTTTTAAGGCACGCGGAATGACTTCCACTTGAACGTCTGTTGGATTATGATAATTCAAACTCTCGAGGGCCCTGATAATTTCTTTGCTTAATGGATAATTATTAAAGTCGTTTTTACTCATGTATTAACCTCATTTTATCAAATAGTAGTGTGATGAATTCTAGTCAAATCAAAACAAGTATTTATTCTGTTTTAATTTAAAGCTTAAAATTAGTGATTGCAAGAAACCTGTGCTATACTTACTATACCATTTACTTTATAGATTCATGTTCCTCTGCTCATTCGTGGGCAGTGTTTTTTTTGCCTATTTTTCATTTTCCCCTATATTTGAACTAATTAGAGTCAGTCTGCCCACGGAAACATCCTACCAGACTTGACAATTTTTCGTTTTCTTTAATTAGTACGGTTTTAGTTAGTCGAAAATAAAAAAAGACTCTCCAGGAGAGTCTTTTCCATTACATTTATGTTTTTTAGATTATGCTTTGCGAACGTTAGTAGCTTGCGGTCCACGTTGACCTTGCTCAACTTCAAAAGTCACTGCTTGACCTTCGTCTAAAGATTTGAAACCTTCGCCTTGAATTGCTGAGAAATGTACGAATACATCGTCTCCTGCTTCGCGTTCGATAAATCCAAAACCTTTTTCTGCATTAAACCATTTTACTTTACCTTGTTCCATTTGTGTTTCCTCCTGCTGTGTGCAATGCACACAATAAATTACTATTCTTGCTCAAATCTTTCAGACAAAAAGCAGTTTCACCTTTTACATCCGTGCGACAAACAAAAATAATTCTACTTAAATATAACAGATAAAAAACGATAATGCAAATAAAAATGAAAATGGTTGCGTTTTCTTTTTTCGTTTTATTAATGAATATTCTACAAATAATGCCTATATGAAAGGACTTTGACTATTTAACACTAAAGCCACCTTCTTTATTAGTTTCTTAAACACACTACGATTTTTTATAAAGCTAAAAAGTGAAAAATGGTATTTAAAACGCCACTTTCGAATGTATAATAGCAATAGTAGTTAAAATGAAAATGGTGAAGCAAACGTGCGTACATATAACGAAAAGGTAAGTATTTATCATGGAATGGTGTCTACTATTTCTATAAACCTGGCAGGGAACTTTTTTCCCATCTTTGCAATCTCGATCCTCGGTGCAACCAATTACCAAGTAGGCTTAATCAGCTCCCTACCACCGTTGGTCGCACTTTTCATGACAATTCCGGCTGCAATCCTCTTAAATCGGTTGGAGCAACAAAAAAAAATGGTCGCTTTGTCGGTTTTTTGGGCGAGGGCATTATTTTTACTTCTCATTGGGATGTTATTCATTCCTACTGGCTACCAGGCTTGGGCATTTTTGATTATCATTGCTTTAATGAATGTTCCAGGCACCGTTTCCACTATTGGTTGGCAAACGCTCATTAGTGGGATGATTGATGAAAAACGCAGAGGAGCTTTTTTCAGTGATCGAAATCGCCTTTTAACAATAGTTGGGATGATAACGACCTTAATCATCGGAATTGTAATGAAGGAACAAACAAATAACGCAACTGCCTATCAGTATTTGTTTTTCATTGCTTTTCTTTTTGGATTAGTAGAAGTTTTTTTCCTAATGAGACATAAGGAAACGGTTCAACTTAAAACGGATCATTTGAAAAAGAACTCATCCATGGATTGGTCTATTTTTAAGGATAAGGGGTATAAATGGTTCCTTATTACGGCTTTATGCTTTAACTTTACGTGGCAAATAGGCTGGAGTTTATTTAATATTTATTATGTAAGGTTTGCACATGCCACCATCCTCTGGATTAGTATCTTTTCCGTTGCCAATCAATTGGTGCAAATCTTTTCTTTCCCATTATGGAAAAAATGGGCGGAACAACACTCAAACACCTTAATGCTAGTTTGGGTTGCTATCGGGATGGCAACAGCACCATTTTTAACGGTTTTGTCTACTAACTTAGTTTATTTAACGTTTGTTGCAATGGCATCAGGCTTTTTTGTTTCAGGTACCATGCTCCTTTTGTTCAACTTGTTGTTAGAACAGTCTCCAAAGGAAAAAAGAACGTATTGTATCACAACCTATAATGTCCTCTTAGCCTTTGTAGCCTTTATCGCCCCTCAGACTGGTATTTGGCTACTAGAAGTAACCGGCATCCAGAAATCAATGGATTTCATATCGATCATGAGGCTTGTTAGTGCCCTAGTTTTCTTCATCATGTATGTTAGATTCATGAAGGACAATAAATCGGCGCTTTTAAAAGGATGAGAGGATAAGGCACCATCAGAGTACCACCTTCCTTCCTGAGTGGAGAAAACTCGTTTAGTCATTGACTGCAACGCTCAATTTTCGTAGCAATAAAATTAGATGGATTTTTTCTTCATTTGTTAGGTCACTTGTCAATCGCTGGTTTGAGGTTTCTAAAATATTTTGGAGGGTTGGATGGAAATCCAACCCTTTTTGCGTTGGATAGAGCTGGTAGTAACGGCGATCGTTTTCATCCACTTTACGCTCTATGTATCCAGCTTCTTCTAATTGTTTAGCAGCACGAGCCGTGGTGGCTTTGTCAAATTGTAATTCAGTCGTTAACTGGTCTTGATTTATTCCTGGCTGCCTTAGTATTTCAATTAAAAAGCTGTGTTGGCCACCACCGCCAATTTGATATGGTTTTAGTTCTTTTGATAAGTATTTTTGATTTTGGCGGTTAATATGTGAAATCAGCTTGCCGATAGGTTTTTGTTCCATGTCTAGACCCCTTTAAATGTGTCAACTAATAAAATATTAGCTTACATTAGTTGCTTGCGCAACTAATGTAAGTTAGACTTTTTATATTGTAATGGTTGCGGACGCAACTATTAATCCTTAAAAGAGGTGTTACTCATGAATCCGCAGATGAAAACGTATCAAGAGGATGACGGTATTCAAAAAAAGCGTTGGTCAATTTTAATTATTCTGAACCTTTTTGTATTTATGTCTACACTTGACGGAAGTATTGTTAACATAGCACTCCCAGTCATTTCAAAGAATCTTAACCTGGAAATCGTCCAAACACAATTGGTGGTAAGCAGCTATTTTATCGCAATTTGTACCTTTATTCTCTTCTTCGGAAAATTGGGCGACATTTTTGGTAAAATAAAAATTTTCAAATTAGGAACAGTTATTTTTATTATTGGTTCTCTATTATGCGGCTTTAGCACATCTTTACCCATTTTGATTATTTTTCGTGTCCTTCAGGCCATTGGTGCTTCAATGACGATGGCTACTAGTCAGGGCATTGTCACTGATATTTTCCCACCTGGTGAACGTGGGAAGGCTTTAGGTCTGATAGGGACTTTTGTTTCTCTCGGAAGTATCGCTGGTCCTAGTCTTGGTGGGTTACTAGTTTCTGTTTTAGGGTGGAAGTCTATTTTTTGGGTGAATGTCCCGATTGGTTTGCTTGCGATTGCTTTAGCCTGGAAAATCTTGCCGAAGGATATTTCCTTTGCAAAAGTAAAGTTGGATCTATCAGGAAGCCTGCTATTTTCCCTCTTTATTATTTCGCTATTTTCAGGACTTTTACTGGGACAGAAAGTAGGTTTTCAAGATATCAGGATTCTTACAGCCTTTGCCCTTGCATTTGTAACCTTTATTCTGTTTTTATGGGTCGAGTCACATAAATCTGATCCGATGTTGCAATTGTCGTTGTTCAAAAATACGGCGTTTTCGCTTAGTATTTTATGTGGATTTCTCGTTTTTGTCTCTACCTTTTGTTTTACTATCATTGCACCCTTCTATACGCAAAATATTTTACATTTATCACCAATTAACGCTGGGTTATTAATCATGCTCTTCCCTATATCGATGGCGATTGTCGCCCCACTAAGTGGAGCATTATCGGATAAAATTGGGTGCGAGTTGTTAACCTTTGTTGGTTTACTTGTCATGGTTGTTACCCAAATAGGATTTGCGACACTGCATTCCGAAAGTTCTGTAATGATGATTGGTGTGTTGGTAGCATTGTTGGGAGTGGGGAGCGGCTTGTTCCAATCACCGAACAATTCCTTGATTATGTCGGTTGTACCAAGGTCACAATTAGGGATTGCCGGAAGTGTCAACTCATTAGTACGAAATATTGGAATGGTCGTCGGTATTACAGTTGCGACAACAACCTTGTTTAGCGTCATGAGTGCAAAAGCGGGCTACCGGGTGACAGGACTAATCCCGAACCGCCCCGATCTTTTTATCGATGGCATGCACATAGTTTTCATTGGATCTGCTGCCATCTGCTTACTATCCGCCCTCTTGACGGGTTGGCGCGTACTGAAAGCAAAAGTGGTTGTTAGCCAATCGTAAACGGAACTTTGAAGATTCTTTTTTTGTAATCAAACATATGTTGTTCGCCAGAAATTATTTTGAAAAATAGAAATAGAAATTGAAGAATTATCATATTTTTATGAGAGGAGTTGCTTTTAGAAACAGGAGGGAATAATGCTCAAAATTAACCATCAAATTATTAAAACTGACGAACTCATTAATGAGCTATCAAATGAAGAACAGAAAATCATCGTTAAGTATATGGAATCATTTAAGGAAATTTATGAGTACAAAAATGTAAATCAATTAAATTTCGAACTATTTTTTCGAACAAACACGATGACCTCTGCTCGAGAGCTAGATAAAAGTGGCGTAAAGTTTACTACCTTTACGTACGCATTTTGCAATAAACAGTATTGGGATCGGTTAAGTAATGGCGGCTTCCTCATAAAAGCGAATGTCAGGCCCTCTGTCGCTCTACTAGATATTCTTAAAAATGGACCGCTTTACGCTTTCGAATGTTCCACTGCCATTGCGATTGTTTTATATCTTGCCACATTGTACTCGATTGGAAGCACTAGATTTGATATGCTCTTTACTCGGCTTTACTTAATGGATTGGCAATTTGATGATGATCTGCCAATGTATCAAAAGTATGGAGATGATTTTTTACCCGGTGATGTTTTGCATTTTAATAATCCAGATTTTGATCCGTTACAGTCGCATTGGCGGGCCGAGAATGTAATCTACTTTGGAGAAGACGAATACTACGGACACGGAATAGGTATCCGCAATGCAAGTGAGATCATTAACTTCCTAAACAAAAAAAGAAAGCCGAAACCGCAGATTTCGGCCTACCTAATGAGACTAATAACCAGACCCTACTATCAATCCTTTTAATGTGTTTCTTTAAATGGGTGTCAGGCAACATAACTGTCGGTGCCTGACACCCATTTAGTGAACTAATCACCTTCTTGACAGCTTAAAAGTTAATAAACGACTCTTCTGCTTTTACTTGTTGTTTGATTATTTTATTGTCTTTTAACCATTGGGCGACTTTTTCCCATGTCTCTGGGTCCTGGTAACCAAATGGTTCGTCTTTTGCATCCATGAGCGGGAGCAGGACTTGTAAGCTTTTTGTTTCGATATCGTTCTCTAGTGGTGATGTTTTATCTTGATGCTCCATTAACATCGACAGACCCTCTTCCGGATGATCTGCAACAAATTTTTGTCCCTTCGTAATGGCGACCATAAATTTTTCAAACACTTCTGGTTTTTCTGTTAATCCTTTTTCACTAGCCACCAATACTAATTCATAATAATCTGGAACACCAAAGTCAGCAGGATTTAATGTGCGCATCGGGTGACCTTCTTTTTCAAGCAATAATTTTTCATGGTTAATATAACCACCGATCAGCGCATCGGTTTTTTTCGTTGCCATTGCTGGGATTAAATCCCAACCGATATCAACCATTTTAACCTTCTTAGCATCTCCGCCGTCATTTGTGACCATCGTTTGGATAATCGCTTCGTCCAATGGAATCGATGGATAACCAATGGTTTTGTCCTCTAAATCTTTTGGAGATTGAATGGGACCATCCTCAGGAACCATTAAATGATTTAGTGGATGGCGAACAATTGCCCCAAACGATTTAACAGGAATGTCTTCGCCCCGGGCCACTAGTACCTGTGGTTGATAACTAAGTGCCATGTCGATTTGGTTTGCAGCCACAAGTTTTAGCGGATCATTGGTGTCAGCAGGCATTTGAATATCTACATCTAAGCCTTGTTCTTTAAAGTAGCCCTTTTCCTCGGCTACAAAAAGAAATGAGTGGACAGCATTAGGATACCAGTCAAGCATCAGGCTTACTTTCTGAAGACCCTCTTTCGAGCCCGCCGTTTTTTCGGACGCCTCTTCATTATTTTTCCCACAGGCACTTACTAGTAGTAACAAAAGACTAATCAAAATTAATGTTCTTTTCTTCATTAAAACTTTCTTCCTCTCTAGTTGCGAATTTTATTTTTCAACAACAGTCTTTCTAGTAAACTAATCAATAAGAACAGCGCAATACCAAGTAAGGATAATAAAAAGATAGCGGCAAAGACGGCATCCGCCTGGAGATTTCCTGACATGCGCCGGCTGAAGTACCCTAAACCAACGCTCGCACCGAGCCATTCACCAATTGTCGCCCCAACAACACAATAAACAGCAGACATCTTCAAACCTGACATGATCGAGGGTAATGCCATTGAGACCTGGATTTTCTTAAAAATTGTCCAACGATTTGCGCCCATCGTGAGGAGTAATTCACGGTATTCATTCCCTCCCGCCTTTAGGCCATCATAGGTACTAACTACGATAGGAAAGAAGGCGATTAAGATGGTTACAGCAACTTTACTCCAAATCGTGTAGCCAAACCACATGATGAAAATTGGCGAAATAGCAATCAACGGCACGGTTTGTGAAATAACTAGGAACGGATAAAGGACCTTTTCTACCACACGTGAAAAGTGCATGCCAATGCCTAACAATAAGCCCCCGATTACAGCGAGACCAAAACCAATTAAGACTTCTTTCAGGGTAGCAGGCAAATGTACTTCCAGTAATATCTGTCGGTTTTCAACCAACGATCCCCAGATTGCCGTTGGAGCAGGCAAGATAAAGGACGGAATCCAACCTTTCCACACTACCCATTCCCAGATGCTTAATAGAAGTATGGCAGCCAACAAAAACAAACCATAATCGCCACTCCATTTTTTCAATCTAGCTTTCATTTTGTATCAGCCACTCCAGTTCTTTTCTCATCGTAATAAACTCTGCTTGGTAGACTTGTTCTGGACTCCTTGGTCTTGTCAGGTTGACCTTTACTTCTTGGACCATTTGTCGGCCAGAACTTGGTAGCAAATAAATCCGGTCGCTTAACAGGATCGCTTCCTCGAGATCATGGGTGATGAATAGTACCGTCTTTTTTAATTCACCCCACAGCCCTAATAGCCAACTGTGCATGTTCCGTTTGGTCAGGGAATCGAGTGCGCCAAACGGCTCGTCTAATAATAAAAGGTCTCGGCCCGTCATCAACGTTCTAAGAAAGGCAACGCGCTGCTTCATTCCCCCGGATAGTTCATTCGGATAAGCTTTTTCATATTCAGCCAAACCAAATCTCGCTAACCATTCTCGAATCTCCGGTAATTTCCGTAGTTTATTTTCCTTTGACAGCTCTATTGGTAGCAATACATTGTCCAAAACCGTTCTCCATGGTAAAAGAAGATCCTTTTGCGGCATATAGCCGACTTTTCCTAATCGCTTTGCAGAATATTGACCGTCAATCTGTATTTCTCCCTGGTCAGGTTCGAGTAAACCAGTAATCAACCTAAAGAGGGTACTCTTCCCAGAACCACTTGCACCTATGACGGAGACAAACTCACCAGGTAATACATCCATTGAAATGCACTCGAAAATCGGTTTGTTTCCTTCAAACGCATACGTTAATTCTTTAATCGATAACATTGAGGAATTAGACAGGCCACTCGCCTCCCTGGTAAACCATATCCCAGAACATATACTCAAAGCGGGAGGTTGTCAGGAAATGGTCTTCTAAAATGGCTAACTCCCGTGCCGGTTTTTCAGCTGTCAATCTATCTAGCAAATCGATGAGCCATGTAGTCAATGATCCAAATTCACTGGAAGAGTACATTTTTATCCACTCTCCATACAGAGGATGGCTACTAGCATATGGATAGTTCTTTGCTAGCATGTTGCTAATCTCCCGGTAACTCCACATACACGGCAGGAGTGCAGAGATCAATTCCGTAAGTGAACCATTTTGAGCAACATTCAGCATGTACCTTGTATAGGCAAAGTTGATGGGCGTTGGCTTTGTTTCTTCCAACTGTTGATTAGTAATGCCAAATCTGGCGGCATACTTACGGTGCAGGTCCATTTCACCGTGTAATGTCTCATTCAAGAGCTTTGCAAAAGTAGCCATTGTCTCAATGTCTTGTGCCTTAACCGCACCCAATGCAAAAAGCTTGGAATAATCAATTAAAAACACATAGTCCTGTTTCATGTAACGGATAAATGATTCGACTGGGAGGTCCCCTTTACCCATCCCAACAACAAAAGGATGTTCATGCGTTTTCCCCCATATTTCGCTTACTTTTTCATAAAGGGTTTGGGAAAATTTCATTTTGATTTCTCCTTTTTCGTGTTACACCACTCCACAATGAAGGTGGCTAGTACCTTTGTAAAATCTAGCAATTGGCTGATTCCAACCTTTTCATTAACTGCGTGGGCATCTTCCAATTTTCCTGGTCCAAAGATGACTGTGGGAATACCTGCTCGTCCAAGCCAGCCAGCGTCCGTAACAGTAGTCGACATGCCAATAGTCGGTTTTTGTGTTAATAATTTTTCATAGCTGGTAGTTAAAACCTTTGTTCCAGGGTGCTCAGGATCAATTTCTAATGAAGGGAAAATTTCACCGCGGTCGACAATCATTGATTTTCCGCCCCAAACAAATTGCGGTGGATTCTCACGGAGCCAGGGATCAGCAGCAGCAACAGCCCTAATATGTTGTTCAATCTCTTTGATAACATCGTCGTGGTCTTCATTTGGATAAAAATGAACTGTTACCCACAAGGCGCAACGATCAGCAACGAATGCCGCATGTCTGCCACCTTCAATCACCGCTGGATTAATCGTGTTTGTTCCCGCTGGAAATCCTTTGTAGGATTTGGTAACAGCCCAGTGTCGTTCCAGTTCCTGAAGACCTGCAATAATTTTCACCATCTTTTCAATCGCACTGGCTCCGTTCATGTTACCACCGGCATGAATCATCCTCCTACGCAGCCCATCGTGATAGGTTTCTCTACTTTGAATAGTAATCCAACCTGTAATGACGCCGCCTTGTCCTTCTATATGTAAGTCACTGGTATCGACAACGACAGCATAATCAGCTGTATAGCCCCGCTCCAGGCATGCTAGTGTTCCCGCTTCTCCCACCTCTTCCCCAATAACTGACTGAAATTGAAGGTCCCCTTGAAGCGTAATCCCAAGTTCTTTTATTAGTTTAATTGCGATCATTGCTGCTGCGATTCCGCCTTTCATATCGGCAACTCCGCGTCCATAGATAAAGGATTCTTTGATGTAAGCCGTAAATGGAGAATGCCCCCAGTCTGAATCATCGCCCACTTCCGCCACATCCACATGACCATTTATAATTAAACTATTATATTGCTCGGAAGCTTCTCCTTTTAAAATGCCAACAACGTTGGGATCCCCTGGGTATACATCCCACTTATCCGTCTTAAATCCCAATTCTTCTAAATACTCTTCAATAAATTCCTGGATATGATTTGTATTTCGTGCAGGTGGACTTACCGTTGGAAAGGCAATCAGATTGGTTAATAGTTCGATTAGTTCCTCTTTTCTTGTCTCCACTTCCATTGAAATCTTTGCAAATAACTCGTTAGCATCTTGTTTCATTAAACTCACTCCTTAAAAATAGCTAATCCTTGGTGATAAAGGCGGAGTTTATTTTTTTCAAAAAAAATACTTTCTTTTTCACAAAAATTGTTAGCATGATATATCCGAGCAGTGCTCCAGCAAAAGAGCTAAAGATAAATAACGGGATGAACCCAAATAAGGTGGCTTCTTGTCCGAGTAGCAGGGTGGCGATTGGATAGGATAACAGGGCACCAATAATTCCTGTTCCAATCACTTCGCCGAGAAAGGCCAGTGATATTTTTCTGGTCTTCAGAAAAAAAAACGATGCCAATAATGCCCCAACAATACTGCCAGGAAAAGCAAAAATGGAGCCAGTCCCTATCATGTTTCTGAGTAACTAGACACAAAATGCTTGGGCTACCGCATAATAAGGTCCTAACAGAACGGCTGATACAACGTTTAGAAAATGCTGAACGGGAAAGAGCTTTGTAAATCCAAGCGGAATATAGAACATGTTACTCGAGATTGTCCCGATCGCAATCAACATCGCTGTCAACGTAAGCTTTTGTGTGTTTTTCATTAAATTACCCACCCCATCTGTGTGTTTAAAGTAACGGCCTAATATTCTTGGTTAATGCTTTTGCTGCTTCAAGTGGTGAATTTGCCTGACTGATTGCGGTAATAACCGAAACGCCGTCGCCCCCAGCTTTGATTACTGTTTGAGCATTTTCACTGGTTATCCCGCCAATACCAACTATCGGCATCTCTACTCCTGCTCGCTTTAATTTTTCAATCAGTGTCGTTCCCCGAGATGGCTTGGCATCTGCTTTTGTTTTTGTCGGAAATATCGGACCAATCCCAAAATAGTCTGCTCCCTCAGCTTTCGCCGCATTTGCTTCTTCCATGGTATGTACGGAAACTCCTAGGATCTTGTCCGCGCCAATCTTCGCTCTAACGCTCTTAACAGATTCATCCTCTTGCCCGATATGAACACCATCGGCATCGATCTCTAGCGCCAACTCGATATCGTCATTGACAAGGAACGGGATTTGCTGTTTTCGACAGATGTTTTGTAATTCTTTAGCTAATGCATATTTTTCAGCTCCTAGTAACGCCCCTTCACCCTTCTCGCGAAATTGAAACATGGTAACTCCACCTGTAATTGCTTCCGCTAATACTTCTGCAGGTTCCCTCCTGCAGTTAGTACTTCCCATAATAAAATAGACTCTTAAGGCCTCTTTTAGCATTGTTGTCATGAGTTGATTTCACCCCTGTTCAGTTTTTTTCGATAAGCCCAATGGTTGGTTGGCCCATGTCCATGACCGATATCTATTTGATTTTCAATCGCAGCTTGAATAAAATCCTTCGCTTTCAAAACCGCATCATAAACCGTCGACCCCTTAGCAAGTTCTGCAGTAATCACTGCTGAAAAAGTACACCCTGTTCCATGCGTATTCTTCGTGATAATTCGTTTACTAGAAAAGGTGAAAAATTCCTTCCCATCAAATAATAAATCTATGGATTCAGATTCATTTTCATCGTGCCCACCTTTAATGACGACGTGGTTTACTCCTAAGTCATATAGCCTTTTAGCGGCTTCCTGTTTATCATTGACTGTCACAATCACCATCCCCGTTAACACTTCTGCTTCCGGAATGTTCGGTGTAATCACTTTGGAAAGTGGCAATAAATAATTTTTCATGGCTGAAATTGATTCCCGTTGCAACAATGAAGCCCCGCCTTTTGCAATCATAACAGGATCGACGACAATATTTTCCCATTGATAAATCCGTAGTTTTTCTGAGACCACTTCGATTATTTCTGCGTTAAAAAGCATTCCTGTTTTTACCGCGTCGGCACCGATATCCTCTCCGATCGCATCGATCTGTTTGGCGACGGCATCAAGAGACATCGGGTAGACAGCGTGGACTCCTAATGTATTTTGAGCGGTTACAGCAGTCAAAGCCGACATACCGAAAACCTCTAATTCCTGAAAAGTCTTCAAGTCCGCTTGAATCCCTGCTCCACCACCAGAATCAGAGCCTGCAATTGTTAATGCCTTTTTCAAAATGGATCCTCCTCTTAGGATAATTTTTTGAAAGAACTTATTTGATTCATGTCTTCGGACGAAATCAGTGATAATTGGTTCAAGAATTCAATTTGGAAACTACCCGGTCCAATTTCAACCGTTTTTGCAGCTGCTTTTTCGCCAGCTATTCCGTAGTAGGCTAAAGCTGCTACAGCTGCCCTGATCAGATCCTTCTCCACTCCTGCAAACGCACCAATCACTGAGGAAAGTAAGCAGCCCATGCCCGTCACCTTTGTCATGATCGGGTGGCCATTGGCAACGATATAGGTTTTAAATCCATCTGTCACCACATCCTCTTTTCCGGTGATGACAACAACACACTTCAATTTTTGTGCCGCTGTAAGTGCGAGTTCAATGATATCGCCTTTTGCATCCCCGGCATCTACACCTTTAATTTCCCAATTGTCACCCACAACATTAGCAATTTCGGATGCGTTTCCTCTGATAACTGCGACACTAACATCTTTCATGATTTTTTGGGCGGTATCTGTTCGATAACGAGTAGCCCCTGCACCAACCGGATCAAAAATGACTGGAACCTCGGCTTGATTGGCAGCAATGCCGGCAATGATCATCGACTCAACATTTTGTGCGTTTAAGGTACCAATATTTAAAACTAACGAACTAGCAATCCTTGCCATATCGGCTACTTCTTCGACTGCATAGGCCATTACTGGAGATGCGCCGAGGGCAAGGAGCCCGTTTGCAGTAAAATTTGTGACGACCACATTGGTAATATTATGTACAAGTGGGTTTACTTCTCTAACTTTTTGTAGAACGGCAGCTAAGCTATTTGTTTCCATAATAATCTCCTCTTTTTTTATTTTTTAACATAAAAAAAACCAGATCCATAAATGGACCTGGTTAGTAGGTAGTGGGAAAAATAAAAATTCACTTGGCTACTTTCCTACGCTGGTATTATCCAGATCAGGTCCGAAGGGTCAAAAACTTAAAAGTTTTCTCTCAGCCTGAATAAAAGGCACCCCTAGTAGATACGATACTTATTGAATTAAATCCATAATAACGCTATTAAACAATGAAGTAAAGAAAATTGAATTAATTTAGAATTCTCTTCAATGAATCTGATAACATTCTTTAATAGGATTAAAGGAATAATCAAGATCTGTCAAAACGTTTATTTTTCAAAACATCATTATATACAGATCGCCCTACCACCGGTTATACACACGCTCCGCAAAGCCTAAAAAATCGCTCACTTCTAGTACACTTCCATCATCAAGAATGGCCTGCCCGTTAAACCGTCCAAACACCTGATGTTGATCACTGGCAATAATCCCAATGGAAGTAAAATCGGTTCGGTCTAAAATGGGGGTAAACTTCATTTCAAACCGCCCATCACTTGATGAAAAAGTCCATGGCTTCATATATTCATA
Source organism: Bacillus sp. (in: firmicutes) (assembly GCA_023512145.1). GTDB lineage: Bacteria > Bacillota > Bacilli > Bacillales > Cytobacillaceae > Neobacillus. The sequence goes on from JAIMAD010000048.1 coordinate 13,243, forward strand.
TTTGCCGTTTCTCCCAGGGATATGAAAAGTTACATGCTCCAACTTATGGGCACTTCCATTATAAAAGAGCATGTTTTCGGAAGCTGCTGAGGTATCGCCGAAACCATACCCGATATTAAAGCCGAATGTTTTCCCATTCACCATTCCAGATGCCGATCCCCAGTACCACGTGTTTTGATACGTCCAGACGCCTCGGCCCCAATCAAGCGTTCCAAACGATGTAGTCGGATTGAAATGATAGACTTCGCCATTATAATTGGCAACACCACTTGCAGTCATGCAGTTGATTTTTTGGTTGTAATAAAAAGCTTTTTCGTCTTCAGTAAAGGGTGTAACAATCACCATCGAGTCCTTTGGCTCATTGCTTAAGATGATGTCACAGTTGAAATCTTTCTTTTCTTCAAAATTTTTCATGGAACACTTCAGCCTTCTGCTTTCGCCTTCATGTAAAAATTCAATTTCAATTCGTTTATCTTTATATGTAATATCACCAACTTTTGATGATGAAGGTAACTGCAACTTACCGAACGTCAAAGGCTTAATGATGCTCGCCGTGTTAAATTTAACATTTTTGAAGTCTAGGAATGAAACGCTAATCAGTCCCATATATGAATTATCCGCAAAGGTCAGTGCCACCGCAAATTCGTCATTCGCTACCAAATAATAGTCCCATTCTTTAATTCTATAAGAACGTGCCTTAATATCCTCTCGACTATATTTAAGTAATAGCTCTGTGGCATAACCCTTGTCATTTAGCTGTCCACTACCAGTTAACAGCCTTTGTGGGTTCTCTATTTTTCTTTGCAATTCATCCACCTCCATGGTAATGAAATCTTACTTATACAAACCAATTCTATATTTTGCTCCTAAAGACCTTTACTTTTTCAGAAAAAATTTGCGAGGAAAATCAAAACCCGATTTCACATTTTCATCTCATAAGCACTCATTATTTATTTGTAAGCACATTCCTGCACGAATACTGAGACGCAAGTGCTGTAATTTATAATCCCATCCATTTCCTTATATAAAAAATTGGACAGCCCTTTTATCTATTATCGTGATAAAAGTTTATACTTGTCCATTTATTATACATATGATGATTCTTGTAAGGGGCCTCTTATTAAGTTTGTAGAGATGAAAGGGGGAAAATGAATGACTTTTAACCTTGCAACTTTTCTAATTGTTGTTGTGTTATTGGTAGCATTGTTGTTAGCTAGTTTACTCGGCGTTGAGCAAGCTCCGATTTTAGCTGCTATTTGTTCAACACTCGGATGTAGTAGCTAACCTGTTACTGATAACCGATTTGTAGTTTAACCTGTCACTGAATCCCTAATGAATTCTTTAAATCTAGAAGGTTATTTGAACGTGAATAGTCTTCTAGGTTCCTCTAAAAAAATATAAAAAGGTGGGCACTTCAATGAACGAAAATAATAACGAAAATCACGACGATAGTCCCGAAAATCTAGTTGATAAGAATGCAATAATGAATCTAGCAAACAATCTAATGAAAAATGAAAAGACGATTGATATGGGTTCAATTATGAGGATGGCAACCAATCTTCTTACAGATGATTCACTTATGAATGCCACAAAGGAACTTGGTAAGTTTAAGCAATCCCCTTCGCCACAACCAACAACAGCAATTGAAGATCATTCAGATATAGAATCTTCAATTTTAAACGATCTACTAAAAAAACTAGCTATTGATGTTGCAAAGATTAGCAAAGAACTTGCAACTATAAAAGAACAAAATACAAACCTCTTAGAACAAATCTCAATTTTGGGAAAAGACTACAAGATAAAGAAGAAAAAGAAGTGACAACCTAAGCGATGTTAATTCTTTTTTACAAAATAAGAGGCACCTTAAAAAATCCAGGTTATTTCAACAAACAAAATAGAACCAGAAAAAGAAAATGGCCACAACCACTTTCTACTTGAGGGCATTTCTTAGGGGATTATACAGTTTCTCGAATGTACCTGGATATTTTTTCATTTCGTATTTCACGTCTCATCCAAAAAATCCTGATCATGACTTTTCTTCAATATATCGGACTGTTGTGATACTTTTTCAGCAATTGATTTTTGTAAGACATCCTCCTTTTTTAGTTGTAACGACATCTTCTCAACATCCTGGATTTCATGTTCCAACGAACATTTTTTATTATTTGTAAAAAACAGATAGCCCATCGTTATCGTCTTCTTGCCTTCATTTTCCTCCTCATTTGTTAGGAATCAAGAAACTTCCATCAGTAAAGTAAAAATTGTGTATGGGTTTTTTTTTGTAGTTTTTTTGCGGTGCCTAATACCGTATACATATTAATTTTTTGTTCGGAAAAACTAGCACTAGTATCGGTTTTGTTTGGAGGAGAGATTCTTATGGACTATCGCTTATTTAGAGCTATTAACCAAAATGCTTGCCGTTATCAGCTTTTGGACACAATTATGATTACCATTTCTCAAAAACTTCGTTATTTGTATGTGATTTTATTACTCATAATGTGGTTTCGTAACAATTTTCATCGAAAAGTTACCTTATATGCTGGAATATCTGTGGTAGTATCTATATTTT
>JAIMAD010000492.1 GCA_023512145.1 Bacillus sp. (in: firmicutes)
GTAAAAGCGTGCAGTCCTTTTATCCACAGGAACGTTTTTCAATTCTGATAACATTTTATCAATATTATCCTGATCGTTTTTTTGTTCTCCACCATAGCGTGCTGAATAGATCCCTGGTCTGCCTTCTAGTGCATCTACCATTAAGCCAGAGTCATCGCCAATCACCATTTTTCCAAGTAGGTGGGAGAGGGCTTCTGCTTTTAAGATCGCATTTTCTTCAAAGGTCGTTCCTGTTTCTTCTACCTCCGGGATATCCGGAAAATCAAGCAATGTCCGGACCGCAATTCCTCTCGGTACAAAAATATGCTCAAATTCCTTTGCTTTTCCCGGATTATTCGTAGCAATAATTACTTCTTTCATAGCTATCCCCTCTTATTCCCTTTCTATTTCTTTCTTCTATCCTCAATCTTTTTGGTTATTTCTTCACCAAGGACCGCTTTTTGCTTTTCAAATAATTCTAATAGCCCCTCTTGAGCAGCATGGAGTAGTTCTTGAAGCTGCTCATAGGAAAACGTAGATTCCTCGCCCGTTCCTTGTAGTTCCACAAATTCGCCATTTCCGGTCATCACTACATTCATATCCACCTGTGCCTTGGAATCTTCGGCATAGTTTAAGTCGAGAACCGTTTTGTTATTTTGTAATATCCCTACACTTGTAGCCGCTAAATAATTCGTAATCGGAAACTTTGGAAATGACCTTTTTTCCGCTAAAGCGTTTAACGCGAGCGTCATCGCAACAAATGCACCAGTGATTGAGGCCGTTCGGGTTCCACCATCCGCCTGAATGACATCACAATCAATCCAAACGGTTCTTTCACCAAGTGCGCTAAGGTCGACGATTGCTCTTAATGAACGACCAATTAAACGTTGGATTTCCATTGTCCGACCGGAAACCTTTCCTTTTGAGGATTCACGAATATTTCGTGTATCTGTTGCTCGTGGGAGCATCGAATACTCGGCCGTGATCCACCCTTTTCCTTCTCCCCTCATAAAATGTGGGACTCTATCTTCAATACTGGCTGAACAAATCACCTTTGTATTCCCTACAGAAATAAGGACAGACCCTTCAGGATGCATTAAATAATTCGTTTCAATATGTATGGGCCTAAGTTGCAGCGGCTCTCTTCCATCAATTCTCACAATAATTTCCTCCTTTAGTGTAAGGTCAACCCTTACTAGTTTTCGATTACTCCAAAATCCTTTACGCTAACACCAAATAAAGAAGAGGTAGCTATCAAGCCAACCTCTTACATTGTCACTATATAGTATAACAAAAAACTTTTTTTAAAAACTACCTGTGTTGACTTTTTCTGGACGAGTTACTGGTTCCGTTAGACTTTTACCTTGATCATTTTTTATTTCTGCCTTTCCATCCACCTGTACGGCTACTTTTTCTATACCCTTTTGTTCCGTTAGTGAGAGCACGAGTGCATCGAGTAAATGCTGTGAAATGACCTTTTCTTCAAAGCTGCCATAGACATTTTTATTAAAGTTCAATGTAACAACGCCGTCAACATATTTAGGGGCCTCGAGGAGCTTTACATCAGACATAAATTCTGAGACAAGGTTGGATTTCTCGCTTGGTCCGAGAATCAATTCATTGACGACTGCGACAATTGTATCTTTCTCATTGTTGCTAATCCTGCGTGTGACCGGGACATAATAGTATGAGCCTTCTTCACCGCCAATATAATAAATGGTAACTGGTTTTGTATTGGTAATATCTACGACTTCCATTGTGTCAAAATTAATTCCAGAGACTCTTGAAAGATTCTCACTTATCGGAGTTCCATTAACAGGCATTTCAGTCAGTTCATGCCCATTCATTTTAAGCTTGACGGTTTGAACATTTTTAAATTGAGTCATCGTCCAGGTAACCGCTTGAAGAATCTTCATCTCATCCTCAGGCTGATAGTTTTTAAATTCTTTTGAAAAATCAACGGTTGCTACCCCGTCTGTATTAATATCCACGGTAAGCACTGTATCCTCAGGTAGGACAGCTCTAAAATCATTTGGAAGATTATTTGTGACAGGGCCATTACTCACTAAATATTCCAGTGCCTGTTTTGCAACTGATGTGGTTTTTGGGAGAGCCAATGTTTGCGGCACAACATAACCATATTTATCAATGAGATAAAGTTCTGTTTTTACAGTGTCCTCTACCTTAGCTTTTTCTTCGTCCGTTATTTTGTCACTTTCTTCTGTATCCACAATTGTCACACTCTCTGGTGGATCAATTTTCTTTTGTGTTTCGGTTCCAAACAAGCCACAACCTGACAGTAGAATTGTTGATGTAAGCACCGTTGAAACAAGGATTTTCGTTTTATTTATAGACAATATTAATTCCCCCCTAAGACAGTTTGTACTATCATATATACGAGCCTAGTGAAAAATTAGACCGCATTAAGGAAGAAAATAGAATAAATTAAAAAAAAACTATTGAATCTAGCGAGTAGCTTTCATTTCCCTTTCCACAGTAGAAATAAGCACCAAGCAATTAACTGGCGCTATTTCTACTATTAATTTTTTTAACATGTGTCTGAAAACTCAGTAACCCATGCATTGCAGCTTTTTGGTCATTTACATCCATAAAACCAACTAACTATAACTTAATCTTTTTCACATTATTAATTGGTACTCCCAACCACTGTGATGCGATTTTCGAAAAAATCCGCCGTGAACCGGTGGTATAAAATTCATGTTCTGGTTCTTCTTCACAGGTATCAAGTATCCCATTATACTGGAGGATCGCACTCATTTCCCGAGCAGTCTCATCACCTGAACTAATCACGCTTACAGACTCACCAACGACATTTTTTATCAGCGGCTCGAGCAATGGATAATGTGTGCACCCTAAAATAAGCGTATCCAACTGTTGATTCAGCATGGGACTTAACGCTTCTGCAACCATTCTTTCTGCAATCGGTCCATCAAATTGGTTACTTTCGACTAGGGGGACAAATTTCGGGCAGGCATGGCTTTTAACAAAAAGGCGGCTATTCAGTGATTTCAAGGCCTTTTCGTAGGCACCACTTTTGACCGTTCCTTCTGTGCCGATGATTCCCACCCGGTAGTTTCTTGACAGCTTAACGGCCGCCCGTGCGCCAGGATTAATAACCCCGAGGACAGGGATGGGCAATTCCTTACGAATCTCATCAAGTGCAGCCGCCGTTGCTGTGTTGCAGGCAATAACAAGCATTTTTATTTTTTTTTCTAATAAAAAAGTTGTCATTTCCCACGTGAATTTTTTTACTTCTCTTGTCGTTCTCGGACCATATGGGCATCGGGCAGTATCCCCCAAATAGATTATTTGCTCATTTGGGAGCTGCCTCATTACCT
>JAIMAD010000493.1 GCA_023512145.1 Bacillus sp. (in: firmicutes)
ATATATAACATATTTTAACAGAAAAACAATATATTACAATTATATATCACAAAAACAACAAAGTTTACGAAAACAGCCTTAAAAAAAGAAATGCGCCGGTTTAATTTTTTCACCATTTCACATATTTCTATCACCTGGTTGTTTCATTACCAGTATTTTTTCTGTATGAATGTACAATAAATGTTCCACTGAAAATGGCAATGATTATACTTAAAAACACTAATTCATCCAGATGAAAACCGAATGCAGAGGCAATTATTTTTATACCAATAATGGCGATTAAGATAAAGGCAGTTGTTTCAAATTCAGGTACTTTTTCAATTAATGCTAGAAATAATTGAGCTATCCCACGCATCATTAAGATCCCTAACATACCGCCTAAAAATAATACCCAAACTTGATTTGATACACCAAATGCCGTAATTACACTATCCAAACTAAAAGCAATGTCCATTAACTCAACTGCTAAAACTGTACTCCAGAACCCCATTTTTTTATTTATTACTTCTTCTTCCTCTTTATTTTTTTGCATAAAGTTTTGAAGGACAATCCAGAGAAGATAATGACCGCCAATTATTTTTACCCATGCAATCTTGATTAAGGAAACCCCTAATCCGATGGCAAGAATACGGAAAAGATAGGCACCAATAATCCCATAGAATAGCGCTTTCTTTTTTTGTTCTTTTGGTAGATGTTTCACCATAACCGCTAAAACTAGGGCGTTATCGGCAGATAATAAACCTTCAAGAATTACTAGCGTACCAATAACACCCCAGCTAGCAGGATTAGAAATTACTTTTTCAAAAGCCTCGAGTGAAAAAAATGTACTATAACTACTAATTATTTCTTGGAGGAATTCCATTCGTAGTATTTTCTCCTTTTTTATCGGTTTATTTACTAGCTGTTACCCAATTCTAATTTTGCTCTAAGCTAGAGGGAAATAACATCTGGACTTTTTGCTGTTTTATGTAAAATATCAATCTGAGCACAATTTCCCTTACCCAATCTCCATTTGTCTAAACATATGCTTGTCCCCATTAATTCTTAGATTAGCAAAATTGGTGATACCCCTTTTCGTTCATCTTACTCTAAATGTATGTTAGGAACTTGTATATATGAACCAAAAACATATACTTTAACTTCCCTCATAATCTATTCGTATTTCTCATAAAATGGACAAGGAGGAAAATTCTTGGGGGGAATGAATGTAGACATGATCATTATACTGGTTAAGAATTATTTCTATTATCTATGAAAAAAACATTGCTAACCTACTTCTGCCTCTTTTTTGGAGCTACTCTGCAAGGTATGTCCATGTCATTGTTTTTATTCCCACACTCGATACCATCCGGCGGGGCAGCGGGTCTTGCCATTTTAATAAATTACTGGTTTCATTTATCACTTGGTTTTTCCCTTTGGCTTGCAAATATTGTTTTTTTAATTTTCGCCTTAAAATACTTTGGTTACAAATGGACACTTCTAACCATTCTTTCAGTAGCTACTACATCCACTACGGTTAGTTTCCTTACAGCTCAAGTTCCTCATCTACATTTTAATATCTTGGTGGATATTCTCTGTGGGAGTGTGTTTTTTGGCGTTGGTGTTGGATTATTGTTACGAGTTGGAGCATCTAGCGGAGGAATGGTTATTCCGGCCTTAATGATTGCTTCCTATAAAAATTGGAGTCCTGGAAAAGTGATGATGGGAATTAACCTATTCATTTTTTTATTAACCGCCCTTGTCATTGACTATTATATTGTGATTTTTGCAATTATTTGTCAATTTTTCTCAACTAATATCATTGATTATATTTATCAATTGAAATTTCAAGAAATAAAATTTTTTACGACAAATTGGAGAAAATGAAAAGAAGATTCTTTAAAGAATCTTCTTTTCTACTAGATAGTCTAAAATATTATTAACAGATTGCTCAATAGTCATTTTTCCGGTTTCAATGACGATTTCAGGATTTATAGGTACCTCATATGGTGACGATATTCCGGTAAAGTCCGAGATTTCACCTTTCCTTGCTTTTTTATATAACCCTTTTGGGTCCCGATCCTCACATATTTGGATGGGACAATTCAAAAATATTTCAATAAATTTATCCTCTTCAAACATAGACCGGACCTGTTTCCGATCTTCAAAGAAAGGAGAAATAAAGGCTGAAGAAACAATTAAACCACTATCCACAAATAGCTTTGCCACTTCCCCAATTCTCCGAATGTTTTCTTTCCGATCCTCTGGTTGAAATTTCAAATCACAGTTTAACCCGTGGCGAATATTATCTCCGTCCAAAACATAGCTCTTAAATTTTTGTTGAAACAAAACAGAATCAACCGCATTAGCCAAGGTGGATTTTCCAGACCCAGATAATCCAGTAAACCACAGAACACAGCTTTTATGTCCATTTAAGTGATAGCGATCTTCCCTAGTAATTGCTGAATGATGCCAGGTGATATTTTTCGTTTCTTTCATATCCTCCACCCTTTAGTTGTTTTAAAATCAACATTATTTCCCTGAATTCTGATTAGCATATAGGTAACTAATTCTCATAAACACCTTTTGGGCTCGTTAATTGGAGCGTTTCATTTGAATTGACTTCCTTCATTCCTTTGATTAGAATATCGATTACTTCTGGGCGACTGAATTCCTTGGGTGGTTGTTCACCGTCCCTTAACATTCTTCGAACAACTGTACCTGATAAAATGACATGATATTGTTCGTCATGTGGACAGGTTTTTTCCGATGCCATGTTATCACATTTCTTACAATAAAAACTATGTTCAAAAAATAGTGGTTTAATACCCAATTCTTCTTCAGTGAAATGGCTAAATATTTTTTGGGCATCATAGGTGCCATAATAGTTGCCCACTCCTGCATGGTCTCTGCCAACAATAAAATGAGTACATCCGAAATTTTTCCTTACGATGGCGTGAAAAATGGCCTCCCTTGGTCCGGCATATCTCATCGCAGCAGGAAATACGGATAAGAATACGCGATCCTGCGGGTAATAATTTTCGAGTAACACCTGATAGCTTCTCATGCGAATTTCGCTGGGAATATCATCAGACTTTGTCTCACCCACTAGCGGATTTAAGAAAAGTCCATCAACAGTCTCCATTGCTGTTTTTTGAATATATTCATGGGCACGATGAACGGGATTTCGAGTTTGGAAACCAACCACCGTTTTCCACCCTAACATTTTAAACTGCTCTTTTGTTTGAATGGGGTCCAAATAATAACTTTCAAACTTACTCTTTTCAGGCCTATTTATAAGGGTAATGGGTCCAGCTACATAAATTTCAGGTCGTTCAAATAGCTTTTTCACACC
>JAIMAD010000494.1 GCA_023512145.1 Bacillus sp. (in: firmicutes)
TTACCCATAGAAAAAACCCCCAATATAGGAAACAGATTTTTATTATTTCATCTGTCTACTTTATTGGGAGCATATCATTTAGAGGCGGTTCTTTTAATTTATCTTTTTACCTATTTCACTCTCGGTAAAATTCTATTTAATTGGATCTTTTTACTGTGTTCCCATGTTGCTTCGTTGTTTGGGTCAAATTGTTGAAGGAATGTAATTACTTCTTTTGTTATTGGTGTTGGGGTTGATGCCCCTGAAGTAACCGCGACATTTTTGGCATCCTTAATCCAATCAATTTGTAATTCGGAAATATCAGAAATCCGATATGCCTTTGTTCCAGCAATTTCTTCCGAAACCTGTGCTAAGCGATTGGAATTGTTACTTTTTGGGTCGCCAACAACAATGGTCACGTCTGCTTCTATTGCTTGTTTGGCAACTGCTTCCTGGCGAATTTGTGTTGCATGGCAAATTTCATTAAAGACTTCCACATGTGGATACTTTTCCTGCACCTTTTTCATCGTATCAGCAACATCCCATTGACTCATCGTTGTTTGATTGGTCACAAGCAGCTTTTCAGATTCAACTGTTAATGCTTCCACATCACTTGGAGTTTCAACTAGGTAAACCATCCCTGGAGCTACACCAACGGCACCCTCTGGTTCTGGATGTCCTTTTTTACCGATATATAGGACAAGATATCCTTGTTTTGTCTTTTCCTCAATCAGGTCATGTGTTCTTGTCACATCAGGGCATGTCGCATCTAACGTTACAAGCCCTTTCTTTTTAGCGAGCGCTTTAACCTCTGGTGATATTCCATGAGCCGTAAAAATCACAGTCCCTGAATCTACTTTATCGAGAATATCTTTCCGGTCTTTCCCGTCAAGGGTAATAATCCCTTCTTCTGCAAAAGCATCTGTAACATGTTTATTATGAACAAGCATCCCTAAAATATAGATTGGACGAGGTAAAGATTTATCTAAAGCGGCATTTCTAGCGATAACCATCGCATCAACTACACCATAGCAGTAACCACGTGGTGAAATTTTTATTATTTGCATGTATTCTAGTCCCCCTAAAAAGACATTGATTAATAGTCTAGGTATTTATTATATAAAACTAATAGAAATAATACAAAGATACATATTTCCTAAAGCATGCTAAGCAAAAAAAAGAATGCTGTTGTTAGCATTCTCAATCTAAATATACATTCTCGGGATTGAACTCCCTTTTTGTTGTTGGGGTTTCTTTTCCGTCAAGGGTAATGAATTATTCTTTTGCTTGGCTTTCTTTTTAGTTCTTTTATTTGTTGTTACTTCATTGTGAGAAGATTCTTCAATATCTTCTTGGCTTGTTTTGCTATAAATAGCGTCTGAGGATTCCTCCGTGGTTTTTGATGCATCTTTAAACCCTTTATATAATTTCCATATGGCAGGGATATTTTTGACCATTGGGCCATACTGCTGAATCATCGGACCAATTGACTGTGCTGTCTTTAACACCTGCTGGGTATTGTTCAGAATGCTGGTAACTCCTCCAGGATTACTTATGGATTCGAGTAAGCCACCGCCTCCTGAAGCTGCCTTTCCTGCCCCTTGCAAGCCCATAAGGGTGCCTGACCTGCTAGCTTGATTTCCTTTTCCGAGAATTTTAGAGAGTAATCCACCACCTTGGTTCGTTTGTGAAGACCTCATCATCGGGTTCCTTCCTCCAAAGGGATTGGATTGTTGCCCCATCATCTGACTCATTCCGCCAAAGGGATTGGATTGTTGTCCCATCATTGGATTTCTACCTCCAAAAGGATTACCCCCACCCATCATGGGACCCCTACCCGCAAATGGTCCTTGCCCCATGCTAACTTGCATGGGTACTCTTGGTCTTGGTTGCATTTTCATAACCTCCTTTCATTACACTCCATGCAATAAAATATGCATTTATCCCATTTTGGTTTAGGTATTATACACAAAGACGCAGACTAAATTTAACTGTTTAAAATTCACAAAGAGGTAAAAAATAATAATAAACTGAAAGATAGCTGGAGTTTTGATGGAATATTTACTATAATTGCATGATGGAAATAAAAATGGAAGCTCTTGCTAAAGGAAAAAAACTACTCTATAGACATTAGCTTATTTTCCCCGCATATACGGGCAGTAAGACCCGCACTTCAAGGCTTGGCATAAGCAGGGAAGTGTATGTGGAGGGTCAACGGTCCGTAAATGATCGATTGGTACAACTATAATCAGTTGGAAATGGAGAAACACCCAGTGATTGAAGTTTCACTTTATATATAAGAAGGAGCATATACATGACAGAAAATCGTTTTAACAGTTTTACTTTTCAACCATTTATTAATGAAGCAATTAAAGGGTATGGTTTTAAGGCACCGACGGAAATTCAGGAACGAATGATTCCAGTCGTTTTAAAGGGAGAAAGTGCAATTGGTCAGTCACAAACAGGGACGGGGAAAACTCTGGCCTATGTGCTACCAATTCTAGATAAAATTGACCCTAAACGTCAGGAAGTACAAGTTGTCATTACAGCACCGACAAGGGAGCTGGCATCACAAATTTATCACGAAATATTAAAAGTGACTGAGCATTGTAGCCCTGAGCAAGCGATCATGAGCAGATGTTACGTGGGGGGAACGGACAAAAAGAGGGCGATTGAAAAATTGAAGGTTCAGCCGCATATTGTGGTTGGGACTCCTGGAAGAATTAACGACCTCATGAGTGAAAAGGCCCTTTTTATTCATACAGCAGGAATTCTTGTTGTCGATGAGGCAGATATGATGTTAGATATGGGATTTATTGAGGATTTGGACAGAGTTGCTGCTAAACTGCCGGAAAACCTGCAAATGCTTGTTTTTTCAGCAACAATCGCCGAAAAACTAAAACCTTTTCTTAAAAAGTATATGGAAAATCCAAAGACTATCCATATTGAATCGAAAAGAAAAGCAGCAGAGAATTTAGAGCATTATCTCTTACCCTCAAAACATCGGAGTAAAAAGCAACTTGTTCATGATGCCCTTCTTGCCTATAATCCATTTTTAGCGATTGTGTTTACAAATACCAAAAAAATGGCAGAAGAAGTGGCATATTTTTTAAATAGTAAGGGTTTAAGAGTTGGCCGCGTCCATGGGGATTTAAGCCCACGGGAACGGAAACAAATGATGAAGCAAATTCAGGATTTAGAATACCAATATATTGTGGCAACGGATCTTGCGTCAAGGGGAATTGATATTGAAGGTGTCAGCCATATCATCAACTATGAACTTCCTACAGACTTAGATTTTTATCATCTTTCCTTCCCCCTCTTATAATCCTTGTTTTGCTTCAGCAAGT
>JAIMAD010000495.1 GCA_023512145.1 Bacillus sp. (in: firmicutes)
ATATATAGATAAAGTCGTGCCAGTAGGTGAAATAACGGAAAAAGAGATTAAAGGGTATTATGATCAAGTAGTATCTCAATTAAAGGAATCTGGACAGGAAGTTCCTACACTTGAGGAATCAGTTGAGGAAATCAAAGGAATCCTTAAAGAACAGAAGCAACAAGAGTTACTTACAGCACATATTAAAGAGATAAAACCAAAAGCAAAAATCGAGTTAAAGATTTAACTGAATTTCCAAATGAAAGTTTATTCAGCGGCATTAATCAAGTTAAGGAATCCATCAACCACAGTGTTGATGGTTTTTTTGCTGTTTAGGAAATTTTAAACTAATTTAGTGTGGATAACATAAATAGTTATCTGAATCGTGCTCTAGCACCCGTGATCCTAGTGTGCTTCGTCTCCTCCTTTCGAATCGCTCACGCTCTTCCTTGTTTCCAATACTCACTCGGAGCCCTAAATGGATGTTTGCGCCTTTTGTACTGTTTTTTGAGTATACTATTGTAGTTTAAGATTTGAATACTCATGATTCCCTGAAAAGTTACTCTAAACGAGTAATCTTTGATAAAATATAGTGGATTTAGCCAGTAAATCCAAAACAAAATTTATTCCATTTAAAAAAATAGGTAAATTAATAAAAAAACAAATATTATTTACGAAAATAGCCATTACGTGACCTAAACCGCTGAAAAAGTTAGGACAAGGCAACGTAGAGAAGCAAATTAAAAAACAACACGATTACTTTCTACATATTCATCAAGAAATCACCGCACAAAAATCACTTATTAAATCAACCAATATGAATGGAAAAGGTGTTATATGCAAAAAATTATTGTCATTGGGGCAGGGATTCTTGGTGCATCAACCGCTTATCACCTTGCAAAACTAGGTGCTGAAGTTACATTAGTTGATCGTCATGACCCAGGGCAGGCAACAGATGCTGCGGCAGGGATTGTTTGTCCTTGGCTTTCGCAACGAAGGAACAAAGCCTGGTATCAGTTAGCCAAAGGTGGGGCTAACTATTATCCTGCTTTAATAGCTCAATTGGAAGCAGATGGTGAAAAAGTAACAGGCTATAAACGTGTTGGGGCGATTAGTCTTCATGGAGATGTTAATAAACTAGAGCAGATGGCGGAGCGCGCGAGAGAACGGCGTGAGGATGCACCTGAAATCGGTGAGATTACCATTTTGTCACCTTCTGAAACGAGAGATCTGTTTCCTCCGTTATCAGGAGAATATGGTTCTGTTTATATTAGTGGAGGGGCACGAGTAAATGGAAGAGCCATACTTAAGGCTCTAATTAGCTCTGCCGTTAGATATGGAACCACTTTTCTAAGTGGAAATGCCATACTTGTTAGAAAAGATAATCGTGTAATTGGCATTGAGCTCCTGGGCAAGACAGTGTTTGCCGACCAGATAATTGTTACAGCAGGGGCATGGTCAAAAGAGCTATTGCAACCACTAGGATTTGATTTTTTAGTTAGACCACAAAAAGCACAAATAATTCATCTTGAAATCACTGAAACAGATACGAATTCATGGCCAGTAGTCATACCATTTGATAACCAATACATTGTTTCCTTTGAAAACGGTCGAGTTGTCGTTGGCTCAACACACGAAAATGAAGCTGGATTCGATAATCGTGTAACTGCTGGTGGCATTACTGAGATTTTAAGTAAAGCCTTAAAAGTGGCTCCCGGTCTATCAAATAGCAGTGTCCTTGAAACAAGGGTAGGTTTTCGACCTTTCACCCCAGGTTTTCTACCTGTGATAGGGGCTTTGCCTCATTTCAGAGGAATTTATGTAGCAAATGGACTAGGGGCATCGGGATTAACGAGCGGGCCATATCTTGGTAGGGAATTGGCCAATTATGTGTTAGGAAAACAGACAGAGATTGATTTGAGTCGCTATGAAGTATCGGGAGCACTAGGGGTTAATTGACAGAGTCACCATTATGGTAAGTGTTACGCATCGTCCTTTGGATGTAGCGTAACACTTTTTAAAGAGGGATTAGGTTTTGTTTGTGACAGTTTTGATCCAAGTCTGTGTTCTTTAATTTTGACTATATATAAATGATTGAATCATTAACTCGTATAAATATTAACTTTGTTTCAGGTAATCCTAATTGTTAATGAATGAATAGGAGGAAAAAAAATGCCTGTAATTCCTGAGTCAAACAATAAGACATATTGCATGAGTGAATATGATTCGTTAAAACGGGTGATTCTTTGTCAGCCCCAATATATGACGATTCGGGAAGTTATCAATGAAACACAAAAGCAATTTAAAAATGAAGGTATACATATTGAGCGTGCACTAGAACAACATGCCCAATTCGTAAAAACCTTACAGGAAAATGATATCGAGGTGATTTTATTGCCTTATCATAAAAAATATCCTGAACAAGTGTTTACTCGTGATATAGGTTTTACACTTGGACAAACAATCTTTGTTGCCAAGATGGCACATGATGTTCGAAAGGGAGAAGAAAGTGTATTAGTGCAATGGCTGGATGATGAAGAAATTTCCTATTACAATTTAGCAGAGGACATGATAGAAGGCGGGGATGTAATCATTGATCGGGAAACCATTTATGTTGGATTAAGTAACAGGACCCATCGACAGGCAACAGAACATTTACAAAGTCTTTTGAGTCAATTCAAGGTAATCGCTATCCCATTTAAGGAAAAATATTTGCATTTAGATTGTGTATTTAATGTAATTTCTCCTGATATAGCCTTAATTTACCCACCTGCATTAACGAAGGAAGATATCAATTTTTTTGCTTCCTTATATGAGTTAATTGAAGTATCCAAGGAAGAACAATTTACACTTGGAACAAATGTATTGAGTATTGGGAACAAAAAAATCTTAAGTCTACCTGTAAATAAACAAGTAAATAAACAACTTCGGAACCGGGGTTTTGAAGGTAACGCCTGCTCATGATCCCCACGACTTTGAGCTGGGAGAAAAACACGGACTGCCCCTTGTGCAGGTCATTGATGCTCGGGGTCTCATGACCGAAAAAGCTGGTCGTTTTGCCGGTCTTTCCAGGGAAGTGGCCAGGGAGATGGTGGTAGAAGCGTTACAAGCAGAGGGGCTTCTTCAAAAAATCGAAGACTACACCCATGCCGTGGGCCACTGTTACCGTTGTGGGACGGTGATCGAACCTTTGGTTTCAAAGCAGTGGTTTGTCAGAATGAAAGGTCTGGCGCAAAAGGCCATCGAGGCTGTCCGGGATGGTCGGGTGGAATTTGTTCCCGAGCGCTGGTCGAAAGTGTATTTTGAATGGGTGGAAAACATTAAAGACTGGTGTATTTC
>JAIMAD010000496.1 GCA_023512145.1 Bacillus sp. (in: firmicutes)
AAAAAGCTTCCTCCATATTACTACTATTTGTCAAAATCTTTAAAGTAGTCCCATCTCCAAAGTTTGGATAGGGAATCCAGAGTGTTAATTTTGGTGCCAATGCGGTGTAGTATAAATTTGCGACTACATATGCAATAATGAAACCTGTTAAATGGACAAGTTGCAAAATAAAGCCTCGCTTAAGGCCGATAAAGAATCCCATAATTAAAAGAATGATAATTGCTAAATCTAACATAATTTTTTAGTCCTTTACTTTTTGTAGTTCAGCTTGCAAACGTTCTAGTTGATCTTTCATTTTCAGATAATCATTGACTGCGTTTACAGCTGTTAAAACGGCAAGTTTATTAATGTCTAAGGATGGATTCTTGGAATTGATTTCGCGCATTTTATCGTCAACCAATGATGCCACATGTTGAATATGACTTGGATCTTCCGTACCCATAATGACATATTGCTGACCGTATATCTCAACGGTAGTTTTATTCCTTTGTTTATTTAACAACTTAAATGCCTCCCTATTCCAGAATCCTACTCTATATCATAACATGAACGCATCTAAGTGGAAAAGTCAAACGTATAAGAGAGTAAATAATTAGTAGAAATGTGGTGTCTTATCATGGCAAATAATGTAATTAATCTAGAAATGAAGAAAATTATCGAAATGAAGAACTATTATCAAAAGAATCTTTTAGATAAAAACCTGCCTGGTAGTGTGTTTGCCGCTAAAACCCCTACCTGCATGATCACAGCTTATAAATCTGGGAAGGTCTTATTTCAGGGGGCGGGTAGTGAAGCAGAGGCAAGCAAATGGGGCAGTGCCAGTGCATTTTCTAAAAATCTAGCCACGGCCAAAGGAAAATCTGTAGCCAAAGGTGATCTCCCAGATGGCATTGGGCAAATGTCAGTCATCGGTTCCGATGAAGTTGGCACAGGTGACTACTTCGGACCAATTACTGTCGTCGCTGCTTATGTTAAAAAAGAAGATATCCCCTTATTAAAAGAATTAGGCGTCAAAGATTCGAAGGATTTAAAAGATGATAAGATCATTGCGATTGCAAAGGTGATCAAGGATATTGTTCCGTTTAGCTTGATGACACTCAAAAATGAAAAATATAATCAGGTTCAGCTCAAGGGAATGTCACAAGGGAAAATGAAGGCACTACTCCATAACCAGGCAATTTTAAATGTGTTAGAAAAAATTTCACCAGAGAAACCAGAAGCTATACTCATTGACCAATTTGTTCAAGCAACTACCTACTTTCAACATTTAAAAAGCCAGAAGGCAATTGCCAAAGAAAATGTTTGTTTTAGCACTAAAGCAGAAGGTATTCATCTCGCCGTTGCAGCTGCTAGCATTCTCGCTCGTTATGCTTTTGTTCAATATATTGACAAGCTAAGCGAGTCGGCCGGATTTACGATTCCCAAAGGTGCTGGGTCGCAGGTTGATGTGGCAGCAGCAAAGCTGATTGAAAACAAAGGGCGTGACATTCTTCCATCTTTTGTGAAGCTCCATTTTGCCAATACTGACAAAGCTCTCGCACTTGTCAATAAAAAGCGGAACTCTTTTTGAGATCAGACGAATATAGACTATGGGGGGAAGTTGATGAACAAGCTAAGTGAGGCGGAAATTACTGAGGCTGTTAGTGAATTAACAGGTTGGAAATTAGAAGGTAAATTTATTGTGAAAAAGTATCGCTTTCAGGAATTTTTAAAGGGTGTGGCGTTCGTTAATGAAATCGCACAGCTTTCCGAAGAAAAAAATCATCACCCATTCATTGCGATAGACTATAAATTAGTGACGTTGAAAATAACCTCGTGGAATGCCGGGGGCTTAACCAATTTAGACATTACTTTAGCGGAAAATTATGATAGTATCTATGAAAAGTTTAGTGGGAAATGAATTTTAGTGAGAGGTTGCCCCGAAGTCTTGGTGGGGGCAACCTCTTTTGGTGTATTTAGCACTTTTTTCGCAAATCATCTGACTAATTAGTAGGGCAATTTTCAATTTTACTTACATTAAGCAACTTTTAAACAGAATAACTTTAAAAATGAAAATATTAGTCTTAATCAATTCATATATCAGCGACTTTGTGGAGTTTATCAGCGAATCTTAAATTTTATCAGCGCTTTCGTAACTTTTATCAGCGAATAATACAATATATCAGCGAATCGAAATTTCCCATGGATAGGACTTCTGAAAATAAATACGTCCTTTTTTTGTTCCTGAGTAATTAAGATTTAAAGAAAGCAGCAATCTTTTTGCTGTATCAGGTGATTTTAAATGAACCAATTTTCGAAACTGCTGGTTGGTAATTTTCGAATCAAAAAGTAAAAAATAGTCTTTCAAGGCATTTATATGAGCATCTTTTGAAAATTTATCGCAAGTAGGGCAATACCATTTCTGTTTTTTACGAACAAGGGGGAGATGGTCACAGTTGGTGCCACAAACACCGGTTAATATCTCTTCCCTTTTAATTACATACTTATCCAAAATATAGCTTGTTGGTACTTTATTCATTTTTACAAGAAGGCGACACAGCTTACGAAGTTCTTTCGCGCTTATGAGTGGATCTGTATACAACTTTTCAAAAAACTGAATTTTTTTTAGAAGAATATCCGATTTGCATACCCGAGGCTTAACTTGATAGGCGTTTTTCCCGGTGATTTCATAAGAGGCATAGCCATTACTAAGAACTACTAGATAATCAACGGGGATGGCGGGGTAATGATTGGCTGCTAATAGGTCACGTATATATTTTTGATGTCTATGCGCCTGAGCAATTGGATCATGATACCCTTTTTCTTTTTCATTGTTGATTTGGATAAACTGTTCATTATCAGTATCAAATTTTAATTTGCCAGTCATATTTTTCACATCAATGATTAGGGCGAATTCTGGTGTCAAGATGAGGGTGTCGATTTGGCAGTTGTAGTCACCATCTGGAAGGTTTAAATCGTGGAGTATCATGTACTTCTCACTCGAAAGTGAGCGAAAATAGTAGTCAAGTGATTTCTCTCCTTTGTATCCTGCCTGCCTCCTCCCAAGTTCCTCTAAAATTTGCTGGTATTTCGGGTAATTCAGAGGGAGACGCCGGCATAAAGCCTCTAAAATGAGAATTATTAATGGAATTTTCCTTTCTTTTATTACCAAACTTATCACTCCTTTCATTTTAATTAGTAAATTCTAAATAGAAGGCACGAATTCCTGCCGAATTTTAGCGAAATTTGTTACAAATATTATCTCTTTTATTTTATCAGCGCTTTCGTGGAGTTTATCAGCGAATCGAGACTTTTTTCAGCGAATCTACCCATATA
>JAIMAD010000497.1 GCA_023512145.1 Bacillus sp. (in: firmicutes)
GCATTTAACCCTTTTGGAATGTCAGTTCGTGTTTCTAATTCCCTTTGAAAAAGAACTTCATCTAATTCTTCCTGGGATATGGTTTGTTTTTCATGAAGCTGAACACGGAAAGAGCGGTAATTTTCTAATGACTTTTTTATACGCTCAAATTTAAAAGGCTTCATGATGTAATCAAATGCTCCTTGCTGAAGGAATAAGCGAACGGTGTCCATATCACTTGCGGCAGTAATCGCAATCACATCTGTCTTATAGCCTCTTGAGCGGATTTGTTTCAGTGTTTTAAGCCCGTCTTGTTTTGGCATATACACATCAACCAGCACTAAATCTGGTTTCAGCTTGTGGACTAGATCAATGCCTACAAGGCCATTTGTAGCAGCAGCGATTACTTTAAAACCGTCTACCATATTCACAAACTGTCGATTGACTTCTTGAACCATTGGATCATCTTCAATTAGGACCACTTTAAACAAAGCTTACACCCCCTCATCATGCTAAATCATTTTTAAATGAAATTTGAAACGACGTTCCTGACCCATATACAGAATCAATGTAGATTTCACCTTTGCCTTTTTCAACGATTTGTTTTATTAAAAATAACCCTAATCCTCTTCCTAATCCGCCTTTTGAGGAGTATCCATAATCAAATAGGAATGGTTGCTCAGATTCTTTTATACCACAACCATTATCTTCAACGAGAATGGTAAGGATTTTATCAATTTGACGAATACTTACATAAATTTCATTGCTCTCATTTTGCATATGCTTAAAAGAATCATAGGCATTTTCAAGCAGATTTCCGACCATTAACACAAAATCATGATGATCCAACAATTTTGGAAACTCACGTAAATAACTGTTTCGATCAATGATGACTTGGATTCCAAGCTCTTTGCCCCTACTTACTTTACTTAACAATAAACCGGATAGACTATCATCCTGAATATTTTTACTCAAAAACCTTGTTAACTCTTCTTGCTCTTCCGTTACTTGAAAAACATATTCAAGTGCTTTTTCCTTATTCCCTAATTGGATTAAACCGGCAATAGTATGAAGCTTATTAATATGTTCATGATTCTGAACCCTTAAAGCGCTTACAAATGCCTTTACACCAGTGAGTTCTTCTGCAAGATTCTTGACTTGGGTACGATCCTGAAATATGGCAATCGCCCCAACTGTACTATTTTCCACTTTAATTGGAACACGAGTACTTACAATCACTAAATTATTAATAAATAATTCTTTATTATAGATTGGTTTGTCATTTTGGAGGATTTCAGGAAGATAGGTACCTGGTAAAACTTCTGTTATTCTTTTCCCAATCACCTCTCCCTGAACTCCGAGGATATCTTTTGCCCGATGATTAAAAATCGTGACTATCTCACTATTATCAATCGCAATAATCCCTTCATGCATGGAGTTAAACGTTTCCGTTCGCTCAACGACAATTCTTGCAATCTCATGAGGTTCAAACTGAAACATGTCCTTTTTGATTTGACTCGCTAATGCCCAAGCCCCCCAACCACCGAAAAAAAAAGCAATTGCACCAATCAGAAGAATCTCATTTTTCACGCTTAGCAAAGTTTCTAAAAGGCTTGGAAGCTTGAAACCTACCATGATTACTCCGATTTGAACGTGGTTTTCATTCATTACAGGGACAAACGCCCTAATTACTGTCCCAATTTTTCCATTCGCTTCTGAAATATATGAGTTCTCTGCAAAAGCAGGTCCTTCATCCGAACCTTCTGAAACTTTCCCGACCATATCTTTTACTGGATGGGTAAGTCTGACCCCTTGCATATCCAGAACGACAATATAGTTTGCTTTATTAATCATACGGATTTTTTCAACGATTTTTTGAAGCTGCTTTGATTCTTTATCATCAAGAGGGATGCTATTATTGACCTCAGGCAACTCAGCCACTGTTCGTGCAGTCAACATCGCATGTTCTCTAATCTTGCTTTCCTCACTATGAATAAATTCACTAATCATAAAAATTCCATAGAATAATAACGAGAAACCCAATATGAAGATGATTAAACTAGTAATCTTCCAGCGAATGGATATGCGCATACAGTAAGTCTCCTTAACTTTCTTATCCCTATTGTATCACGGAATAATTAATGCATTATTTCAAAAAATGGTATTATTAGAAAAAAGGCTAAAAGAGGGTTAGTATGAAACTATTTATTTCAGCGAGCATTTTAACTATTATTATTTTAATAGCATGGCTAGGTGTAGATAATTGGCATAAATCCGATGGTAGTGTCTATGATGACGAACAAGAAGGCTTGAATGAGCAAATCATTATCCGGTTCAGTCATGTTGTAGCTGAAAATACACCAAAGGGGTTAGCTGCCCAAAAATTCGCAGAATTAGTTCAAAAAAAAACCAATGATAAAGTAAAAATAGAAATTTATCCAAACGGGATTTTATATTCAGACGGCGAGGAAGTTGATGCCCTTGTTCAGGGAGATATCCAAATGATTGCTCCAACATTTACTAAAATGACAGAGTTGGTTCCTGAGTGGAAGGTGCTCGACTTGCCGTTTTTGTTCGAGAATGATGAACACGTCAAAAATGTATTTGCTGGAAAAGTCGGAAATGAGCTTATTAACATGCTGGACGAAAAACATATGAAGGGGATGACCTTTTGGAGCAATGGATTCAAACATATGACGAGCAACAAAAAACCATTGATTACACCATATGATTTTAAAGGGCAAAGCTTTCGGGTCATGCAAGGCGGGACGGTTATCGAAAAACAATTTCATTTACGAGATGCAAAAGCGGTAGCACGGCCATTTACCAATGTATATCGGTCATTAGAAAGCCATGAACTAGACGGACAAGAAAATACGATATCAAATATTTACTCAAAGAGCTTATATAAGGTCCAGTCTAATCTGACAATCAGCAACCACGGATATCTTGGTTATGCGATCATCATCAATGCTGATTTTTGGGAAACCTTATCCCCAACAGTACAAGTGCAAATTAATGACGCACTAACTGAAACAACGAGATGGATTCAGAGTGAATCAATAAAAATGAATGATTTTCAACTTAAGGAAATACAACAGAACTCATCGATTGAAATTCACATCTTAACTAATGATCAAAAAGAAGTGTGGAAAAAACAATTTGTCCCACTTTATGAAGATGTAGAAAAGGAAGTTGGTACAGATCTTCTTAACAAAATTAAGCTAGAACGTCCCTAAATTACTACCTTTTCAGGCTATTCATAGCCTGTTTTTTTATTTTATACGCAAATTTCAGGAAACCACTTCAAAATTTATAGTACTGTAC
>JAIMAD010000498.1 GCA_023512145.1 Bacillus sp. (in: firmicutes)
TTAATATCAAAACGTTCTTGGGGAAGACTGTGATTTTTACAAAGTGGATTTCCACATATGTTATATTGAATCTCGTGAATTTGTCCCTTCCACTTAAATTTAATTGGTTTAAAAGCTTCCTTAGAACGATTAAACCCAAAACGTTTTGGAGTGAGTAAAGGATATGCATCTTCGCATGCCTGCATTTCTTCACCAGAAATAGGATTTAAAAGTTCGATTTGGTTTTCGTCTGCTTGGAGAAGACGTTTATAGACCGTCAACTAGGTCCAACTCCAAGTCTTTCAATATTCGTTTATTGTTTCGCTTGTTGTTGATCCATTTTTCAAATTCCTTATCTAACAAAATATTGGTAAGAAACTTCTCCAAAACTTCATCCTCGGTGTAGCCGGTGTATTCCGCGTAATACTTTACAATGTTTAATGCTCTCTCAGACAAAAGCCATTCTGATTTTTTGGTTTTATGTTTCTTGGGTTTAATAAATTCCAATATAATCGCTCCTGTTTTTAGAAAATGGGAAATTAACAGTCATTTCAACATAGATATTAGCACTTAAATTAGCAATGATACAATAGGAGTTGTACATCTGCTAATTTGTATGTTAAAAGTATGAACAAAATGATTATTAAATATTCAAAGGTGTTGATATAAAGGGAATTTAATAGAGCCCAATTCATTTGCGAATTTGGGCTCTATTTGCACGTTTAATTTTGATTTTGTACCACTCAACTGAACGGGTTACAATGAAAATTGGTAGTGGTTTTTGTGTATTTGGAAGCACGAGAACCGTCCCCATGCTTCCCCATGCTTCCCGCTAGAATGCACCCGATCCGCCGCCACCGCCACCGGTTCCCCCACCAGAACTTGATCCGCCACTGCTTGTGCTTTCTGTTGATTGACTGGCTGAACGAAAGTTTGTGGAAACTAGTGGGCCGAGATAGATGATGGAGTAGATGCTGGCCGGATGATAATAATCGGTGCCTCTGTCGTTTTGAGCTGGGCCGAAAGCCTCCGTTAGCTCTACGTTTTTCTTACCTATGTCTTTGTCACTCATTCCGAGTCCGTAAATGTAGGCACGCATGCGATCGTCTTCAGACCATTTCTCCCAAACTGTTTGTGGAGTCTCTTTAAAATGAGCCTTAAAATGCTTCCAGTCGAAGACGATCTGGGAACCTTCCCATGTCCTTGGTGTATAGGCAATCGCGTAGATTATCACCGTACTAAACAATAGAAGGGTAGCGAAAAAGGGAACATACAAATCATAAATAGGGAAAAGGAAAAGAAACGGGACTAAAAGTAAACTGGAGAAACCAATCATTAACCGATATTTCGTTTTCTTTTCGTAAAGTGACTGACATTCTACTTCTTGTTTTACAGCTTTCCTCCATTGTGTTTGAAATACCTGGTATTGAGAATGATTTTTCTTATTTTTCGTATAGGCTGTTAAGTCGTCGAAGCTAAACTCCCCGTTTGTCCCGATCTTTTCAAATAACCACTCTATCAAGATATTTTCATGCTGTACGTTGCTCTTTTTATCATTCCTTTGAAAGTGATTCGTTGAGGTTTCGTTGACATATCCTTGACGCACCAAATCTAGTAATGCAGCAGCCATTGCTTGTGGTGGCAGGGATGTATGGTTCATAAAATAGATGGTTGCTGGCAGACTGAGAATTTCTGGTGGTAAGGACTGATACTTAATGCCTTCTCGCAAAAAAGCAGCATGTTTGGCGCGCCTAACCAGCCAATGGCTCATCAAAAGTAGTAGCAATCCAATCGTGAACAAAGGCAGTCCTATCTTGGCAATCGTTGCTAGCGTGTCTCTTGTTTCAGCTTTGGCTGCTACCTGCTCGACATTCTCTTGCTCAGCCTTTAAGATTTCCTTTCTCATCGAGCCTACAGAGGTTTGAGCGGTTGATAAAAAAAGACTGGTAGGATAGGCAACACGAATATCTCCGTTGGTGTTACTCGGAACCTCTTTTAAATGGAAAAGGACCGAGCCATCCTCATGAAACGTTTCTGTGTCAAAGGCTTCATCATAGCCGAAGGCAATAACATCATCGGTCGCTTCAGGAGGGTGAATTCTGATGGAAAGATTTTCGTAGGTGGATTCATTCCTGTTATCGAAAAAAGGCCAATAAAACTGAGCGACATCCTGATAGACATCGACCCCGTTTTTGATGGAGTATTGAAGCTTCACCGTAATGGTTTCATCCTTCCCTTGCCGGTGAATCTTATAAAGATGGTCTTCTTTTTCAACTAGTAAAGGATCTCCATTTTCTGATGCGGTCATTTGTGTAATGACTGCTCCCTGTTTGGGAATCAATTCGCGGGTGATGCCGTTAAATTCCCCTTCAAACGTATACGTATGTATCTCTTCTACTTCAACAATTCCACTCTCTTGCAAGTAAGCGTCTATTTTCGTATTTGTAATAGAAAATTCCATCGCAACACTTTGGTGTGGAAATAGGAAAATCAAAGCAAGTAAAAAAATAGGAGTAAGCCATTTTTTCACCATTTGTGCCACCTTCTTTCTATTAACTATACGAGGCGAGAGGGGGAAAGGTTTCGCGGGATTATGTTGTTCCTGTGTTTCATGAAATAATCATTGCATCGGAGCGATTGCATAACAAAAGACCGAAAAGAGTGGAAAATCACCTCCTCGGTCACATAAGGGAGGTACCTATCATAGAGTACTCGCGAAACATAAATTTCTTAAAATTGTTATTCTGATATACAGTTATTATGAAGATCCATAATAGCAAAAAATAAATATTTTCTGTTTTCCCTCTGTAATTTCCGTCACGTCTATTACCCATTTTCAGTTAGTTTGGTAGTAGAAAAATCAATTTTTTTCAATAGATTTCCATAGAAATACCCCGAAGTTTGATGAATTATATCGGAAGATTAATAGATTGAGAGTGAAGAAGGAATATCATGGATCAGGTAGTTGGTAAATAGTAGAGCCCCTCCAGATTGGAACCCTTATAGAGCACGTATTTCTGGAATGTGTAAACAGCGCAGAATTTGGTAAAGAGGCTTATAACCTAAATCTTATTAAAAACCATTCTTTACAAAGGTGCTAGGTGAGTCGTAAAATTGAACTACATTTATATTTTCTGTTGGATATTTTCTTTAAGTATCACATTAAGGAGGTGAAAATAGATGAACAACCGCACATTAAACAATCTGCATCTGATATCTACATGGATTTCCAATTTAGTGTATATCAATATTCTATGGTTAACTTTTACACTTTTGGGCGGAATAATTTCGGGGATTTTTCCTGCCACAATCGCAATGTTTTTTAT
>JAIMAD010000499.1 GCA_023512145.1 Bacillus sp. (in: firmicutes)
AACATATGGTGATGAAGAAGGTTTGGGTGTTATATGGATGGATATTAAAGAAAGTAAAGAATTAAGGGAATTGCATAATACAATTTATAAATATATTACTGAACATTCATGGAATACAGATAATAATGATAAATACCATTTTCATTCAACGATAGCATTGGGAGAACAACCTGCTAGTTTATATAAAGATATATTCAAACGCATTTCTGATAAGAAAATCGACCATAATTGCATAGTAAAAGAGATAGCATTATTTTGTACTACAGATACTGAAAGCAAAATGGGAACTTATATTACTTACAAAATACTGAATTTAAAAGATAAATAGAAAATATATTAAAGGAAGAGTGGAAGAAAATGGATTTACATGACGAACAGTGACTGGCACTGTTCGCCTATGAAGAGCGTTGATCAATTTTCCAATAGTTCTTTAATCCGTTCCTGCAAAATCCCTTCAATTTTTGGATGATAGCCGAGATAGTTACATAGTATATATTTTTTCTCGGTCGTTTTGGTGATATGGGATATTTCTTTTTCCAACCCTTTCATTAATATACCAGTGAATAGTAAATAAGGAATAACAAATACAGAACCTGTATCAGTGCAAAGGGAGTTTTCAAGTGTTTCTGCAAAACTTGCCGTGGCAAATATATAAAATAGCTTCCATTTAAAATGCACCATTTACGAGCAATGCTTGTTTCTCTTCTGCTTCAAACCACCTTAATTTGTCATGTAAACGGACGACCTCTCCGATGACAATCATGCTTGGATTGGTAATTTGCTCACGTTTAGCTGTTTCAACAATCGTTCCGATTGTTGTTTTTTGATTTTGACATGTTCCCCAGTGAATAAGTGCTGCCGGCGTATCCGGGTTTTTCCCATGTTCAAGTAATTTTCTCCTTATATAGGGGAGGTTTTTCACTCCCATATAAATCGCAATTGTATCAATTCCTTTTGCAATGGCTTCCCATTTAATATTATCAGCTGCGCCTTCTTTTCTGTGACCGGAAATGATTGTAAATGATGAGCTATAATCGCGGTGTGTGACTGGAATTCCTGCATAGGCTGGTGCCGCAATGCCGGCTGTGATCCCAGGAACGACTTCAAATGGTACGCCTGCTTTTGCACAGGCTTCTGCTTCTTCGCCACCGCGACCGAACACGAACGGATCGCCGCCTTTTAAGCGTGTGACAACCTTTCCTTTTTTTGCATATTTTACAAGAAAACGATTGATGGTTTCTTGTTCCATTGTATGATAGTTGGGTAGTTTACCGCAGTTGATTAACTCGACATCCGGTTTAGCGTTTTGTAGCAGTTCTTTGTTTACCAACCGGTCATATAAAATGACGTCTGCTTTCTGAATGCATTTAAGTCCTTTGACGGTGATCAGATTTGGGTCACCAGGACCTGCGCCAACTATATAGACAATTCCCATTTCTAGTCCCCCTCTTAACTGATTATCATTGCATGCGTGTCACCGCACTTAATGAAAACCTACTTTAATCAAAATCATTTTTTAAAGGACTATATATACATCATCATTTTCAATCTCGACTTTGAATGTTTTTACACACCCATTATCTGGTTTTTGTACTTTTCCATCCATGATACTGATTTTCCAGTCATGCATCGGACAAAAGACATGCTCACCACTTACCATACCTTCTACAAGGACACCGCCTTTATGCGGACAGCGATTTTCAATTGCACGAAATTCTCCATTCTTTAAATGAAAGAGAGCAATTTCAATAGCTCCGATATTTACTGTTTTTCCGAGGTTTTTTGGCAGTTCACTCGCTGTTGATACCTTGACCCGTTGAAGAGTTCTTCCCATATTATCTTCCTCCACGTCTATTGTTTTGTAGTAACAAGTATCTTCACTTTTTCATATAGATCCTTTTGAAGGGTTTCGTTGTTAATTACCTCTTTCCATGGATCTTTTAAAACAGATAAGGCTACATTTAACCGTTGATTCAGCTGGGTCCTTTTTTCCTTATCATCGATAACCGCTTTAATAGCATCAAGTCCCATCCGCTCAACCCAGACAGAGGTTCTATCTAAATAGTTTGCAGTCTCCCGATAATATTGGAAATAGGCACCTGTAATCTCAATTACTTCTTCACTTGTTTTCACCTTGCACAATAGTTCAGCCGCTCTTAAATGGGTGCCACCGTTTCCGCCAACATAAATTTCCCATGCACCTTCAACTCCGACAACTCCCAGGTCTTTAATACCGGACTCAGCACAGTTACGAGGACAAGCTGAAACGGCCATCTTAAATTTATGGGGCGAACCGACACGTTCAAATTTCTTCTCCAAGGCAATTCCAAGTCCCATGGAATCTTGAGTACCAAAACGGCAGAAGTTTTCACCGACACATGTTTTCACTGTTCGGAGCGTTTTTCCGTAAGCATAACCTGATGGCATATCAAGATCTGCCCAAATGTTTGGTAGGTCTTCCTTTTCGACTCCGAAAATGTCAATCCTCTGCCCACCGGTAACTTTAAGCAATTTAGCATTATACTTATCAGCAACATCTGCTATTTTCCGTAATTGGTCAGCATTGGTAACTCCACCATACATCCTTGGCACAACTGAAAATGTCCCATCCTTTTGGATATTGGCATGGAGACGTTCATTGACATAGCGGGATTCTTTTTCATCTTCATATTGAACTGGATTAATCATTCCAAGATAGTAGTTCAAAGCCGGTTTACATTTTGAACACCCATCACTCGTATTCCAGCCAAGAACATTCATGACTTCCCGAGTGTGTGTCAGCTTCTTAGCGCGAATTTCAGCAACAACTTCATCTCTTGAAAACGTTGTACAGCTACAAATAGCTTCCTTCTGATTGCCTTTACTAAATTCATCACCCAATGTAAGTTCAAGAAGATCACTCACTAAAGACTTACATCCCCCACATGACCGTGAAGCATTTGTGCACCCTTTTACCTCTTCAATACTAGTAAGCCCTTGTGTTTCAATGGCCTCGACAATAGCACCTTTCGTTACCCCATTACAGCCACAAATGATTTCTTCATTTGGCATTGATGCCACAAGGCTGACTCCGGATTCTCCACTTATTTCCGTTTCGAAGTAGTCTGAAACCTTTCCACCACTATTAATTAATCGCAATAATTTTGTTCCTTCACTTGTATTACCAAATAATACGGCCCCTGATATTTTTTCAGAACGAATGAGGATTTTTTTATAAGTACCGTTCCATTCATTAAATTCCAGCAACGATTTTGTATGTTTATCCTCGAAAATTTCGCCCGCTGAAAATACATCAAC
>JAIMAD010000500.1 GCA_023512145.1 Bacillus sp. (in: firmicutes)
CAATTAACCCCTCTATAATTGCCAACTGTTGGGCGTCTTTTTTACCAAAATAAGCTCTAGTCGGCATGGTAATATTAAATAGCTTTGTGATAACTGTTGCAACGCCATCAAAATGCCCTGGACGTGATTTCCCACATAATACATCCGTCCTATCTTGGACGACAACTTTTACGGTAGAAGGATTTGGATACATTTCTCCTACGGCTGGGTAAAAAACGTAATCAACATTTTCGGATTCTGCTAAAGCACAATCACGTTCAAAATCGCGTGGATAAGTAGAAAAATCCTCATTCGGTCCGAACTGCAAAGGATTGACAAATATACTTAGGACCACGATATCATTTTCTTGCCTCGCTCTATTTAAAAGGGTTAAATGGCCTTCATGAAGAAATCCCATCGTCGGTACAAAGCCAATCGACTTTTCTAGCCCTTTTTGCTTACTTACTTCTGCTTGTAATTCCTTAACGGTGGTGATAATTTTCATTTCTGTCCACCATAAAGTGCTTTAATTTCCTGTTCCTTCATTGTGTAAGAATGCTTGTCTTCAGGAAATTGTTCATTTTTCACATCTGACACATAGGCTTGAATTGATTCAATTATAATTGGATTGACAGTATGGTATTGTTTCACGAACTTAGCAACCCGGTCGACACCATAGCCAAGAATATCATGATAAACAAGAACTTGACCATCAACAGCAATTCCTGCCCCAATACCAATAACAGGAATAGAAACAGTTTGTGTTAATTCCTCTGCCAGTTGTTTTGGTACACATTCGAGGACGACTGCAAAGGCTCCGGCTTCTTCGCAAAGTCTCGCATCCTCAATCAATTTTTTTGCAGCATGAGCGTCTTTTCCTTGAACCTTGTATCCACCTAATACTCCGACAGATTGCGGAGTTAACCCTAGGTGTGCACAAACAGGTATCCCTGCACTTGTCAGAGCAGTGATTTTTTCAAGTACTCCATCTGCACCTTCTAGTTTAACCGCATGTGCACCTGCTTCTTGCATCAATCGACCCGCATTTAATAATGTGTCTCTAACAGATAAATGGTAGGTTAAAAAGGGCATATCCGCCACAATAAACGTATCTTTTGCACCTCGTTTAACAGCTTTCGTGTGATGGATCATGTCTTCAATCGTCACTGGGATGGTTGAGTCATAACCTAAAACAACCATTCCTAGGGAGTCTCCAACTAAAATCACGTCAACTTCTGCCTGTTCTGCTTGTTTAGCAGATGGGTAATCATAGGCTGTTAACATGGCAATCTTTTCTTTTTTTTTCTTCATTTTTAAGAAATCGGTTACTTGCTTCATCATTTTTCCCTCCTTAAACTAGGGGAGAGGAGATAAAAGGACTTCGAAGAGCAAATAAAAAAATCCATCTGAAAGGCAGAGGATCTGGGTTACTCTTTTCCATCTTTCATCCCTCTGTCCCGGTCCGTTTCACGGATCTAGGCAGAAACTTTTTTAGTTGTTTTTTTGCATTTGTGGTGCAGTTCCACATGGATACTGCCCAAAGAAATTATACCAAATTCACAGAAAAGCGCAAGTGCCCTGCTCAGCCCCGACAGGCGGTGGAAATCCTGAAGGTGAAGTCGGTCTTTGACTTCATCTTCAGGATTGAAGCGACCGAGGGGCTGCTTGTGGGCATAAAAATGGCCTCTATTGTCACACTTTTCATCCATCGACTTCCAATTTTGACATCATTGTCCTCGAAAATTAAGAAAGTTCTGGTGTCATTAGAAGAATTGGAACTCATGTGCTCCACTTATAACTCGATATCTGCAGAATAAATATGGTGTATGACGCCCAAGGCATCCTCCAGTTTCAGCACACCATCATCGGTTATTCCCAGTGCTTTTCCTTCAATTGTATTTGTAATTGTTCTTGCTCGTATGTACTTTCCAATACCTGTCGCATAACTTTCCCATAAAAGCTTTATTGAAAAAAAGCCCTGGTCTAAATAGAGTAAATATAGCTTTTCGAATTGCTTAAAAATACATCTGATTAAGTCAGCTCTTGGGACAAGTTCCCCTTTTTCGATAAAAAGGGAACTGGCTGATTGTTGAAGCTCTACTGGAAAATCATCTTTCAGTTGATTTACATTTATACCAATACCGATAATAATCGAATGAATTCGATCTGCTTCTGCCTGTAATTCCGTTAAGATACCAGTTACTTTTTTGCCGTTTAGCAGAATATCGTTCGGCCATTTTATTTCTGGATGAAGAGATGTCATCTCTTCAATTGCTTGAACAATCGCAACTGCGGTTAAAAGTGTCAGCTGTGGCGCTTTTGGAAGTGGTATGTTGGGACGAAGGATTAGACTCATCCAAATACCTGTATATTTCGGAGAATGCCACTTACGTTCCATTCTACCTCTCCCTGAGCGCTGCTCTTCAGCGATAATAACCGTTCCTTCTGCCACATTCTCAGCAGCTAAGCGATGGGCAATCTTTTGGGTTGATTCCACACTATCTTCATAATGAATATTTTTTCCAATGAAGTTTGTGGTTAAGCCAAGCCTAATTTCATCAGCTGTTATTTTTTCTGGAGTTTTCAAAATACGATACCCTTTATTCCGAACGGCTTCTAATTCGAAGCCTTCTTTTCTTAACTCTTCGATATGCTTCCATACTGCCGTCCTGGAGCAGCCGATGAGTTCAGCAAGATACTGACCGGATAAATAGGAATTCCCAGCAGTTGTAAACGCATCAAGCATTTCTTTTCTAATTACTGATTGCACTCTCTCAGCCACTCCTTAATCCTTCGTTTTTCGTTTACTACTTTTCCGTCTACTATCGCATGTTCAACCATCAATAATATCTCTTTTACCCACGGTCCACCACTTTTATCGAACCAACTCATCAAGTCACTGCCTGTAACATTCATTTCTGAACGTCCTTTTATTGGCAGCATCTCATACAGGTGTAACCAATATTCAATCGATTGGGTTTCCTTTAATCCTTTTATGACAAGATATAGCTTTTCAGAAGAGATGATGATGTCACGACCCGCTGAGTATAATTCATAAACAGTCCATTCTTGCTCAAGTCTTTTTTTCAAAAAAAGTAAAATAATCTGAATCTCTCTTATTTCTTTTAGTGGCAGCCGCCAATCTCTTAAAAATAACTCGATTGTCTTTTCATTTAAATCCAAACAAAAGATCAATAATGACCACATTTCTTGTTTGCCTAGTTCTTCACAGTTATAGAGTAGTAGTTCTTCTAAAGGTGTTTTCTGCTCAGTCAAACCTGGCAAAAATG
>JAIMAD010000501.1 GCA_023512145.1 Bacillus sp. (in: firmicutes)
GGGTAGCGCCGTACGATTTTTGACTTTCTTTTTGTATCGATTCACCTTGTAAATTAGCATTACAAAAAAGGCATATTTCCTTACTTTCGCTTAACAATGGTTTTCACACCTTTCCTAACTAACTTATGCCTTTTTCTAAATATTAGTATTCGGTTTAATCACTTCTCTAAATACATTCCAAATAACTACTACCATAATAAATAATGTAAACAATGCTAAAAAAATGGATTGATATTGAGTATGTAAGGTAACTGAGGCAAAATCAAAGAAAAAATGCTCAAATATGAGTGGAAGAATATTTCTGTAATATAGCATATAATAGAATCCTGGTATCGCCCCCATCATAATTGGCAAACCAGCGGATAATTTATCATATCCAAAAATGTGTAAATGACCAAAAATAAAAGAAGCCAAAATTATAGCAATAAATATTTTTATGTGTTTTGAAAACTGGGACAGTTGGATAAAAAAAGAAATAAATATTAGAAATTTAAAAAACTCTTCACCCATTGCTACGAACGGCAATCGTAACAAATGCTGAAGATATTCTTCATCAGAAAGTACCATATTACGGATTCCCTGTGGATCTTGGACACCAAAAAAATTCATGATTTTCAATGTTATAAATGAAAAAATCATACTAACTCCAAATAAAAAAACAGATATTTTAATTAATTTACCAAATGGATATTGTTTAAATTGCATAAAAGGTCTTATATCTCTATGACCGAACGCTATACAAATAAGGGTTAAATAGCCAGGACTATAAACGTTATGTTCATTTAACGATATAATGATTAATGGGATTAATGAAAAATATACTATTGCTTTCAGATATGAATTACTGGTTTGTTCGTGTTTGTACACAAACCTATCAAAATATCCAAATAACCCAGAAGGAACTTTCACTTAGCTTGCACTTCCCCTTAATGAATTTTTACATGTATATTCTTTAAGATGAGCTATATGATAGTTTTCTCACTTTACCTAAAGAGCCTCCTTTACAGGGAGGTGAAGTATTCTTTTCCATGCTTAGGGTCTAAACGAGTACCCCGACCAATAATTTGTTTGAATTCAGTTATAGAATTGATATTTGAATCTAAAACAATTGACACTAGCAAAACAAAAAATGGACTGACAATAAAGTCAATCCTAGGTGACGCAAGGTGCTTCCTCGTCGTCTTATTTATAGTATGCAAGTTCCAGGACAAGCGTTACCCTTAAGTACGACACCAATAGTCAAAAAAAAGCAATATCTAAGAGGAATCAACTTCATAAATATTCTTCAACAATAGCACCCTTTAGTTTAAGTGAAGAATTTTACAATCTACATTTCCTAAATAAATTCCCATTTCTCCAAGCAATTACAGTAAAGCTAACTGTTATTATGCTACTCTAATTTATCTTTGTGCATTTCCTTTACCCCTGAATGAAACATTTACTTATTCAATTAACCTGTTTTGTCAATTTAAGAAGAAAAACAATCCATCACTATTGAAGAATTGCACCTTTTACTAAAGGAATAATAAAACCATCTGCACATGTTGCTGAAAGCATTTTGACTAATGTACTTTTGACTTCATACATTTCCTAAATTGTTGAAAAGGAATTTTATAAAATGATACAGCTTAGTTCACCTTTTAATGATCAAATTATAAATAAGCAGATAGTTACCACGCTATCAAGCGCATACAGTAATTTTACCGTCCAATAAATTAAATACTTTCAATCATCCGATACCCAACACCCACTTCAGTTAAAATATATCTTGGCTCTGCCGGATTTAATTCTATTTTTCTACGTATATTTGCCATGTTAACTCGTAATGCTTGAGTTTCATTTGTGTAGGGACCCCAAATTTTTTTGATAATAAAGTCATGGGTAAGTACCTTGCCGGAGTGTTCAGAAAGTAAAGTGATGATTTTGTATTCGATTGGTGTAAGATGAACTTCCTTCCCTTTGGTCAAAGTTTTTCGTTTCTCAAAATCTATTTCAAGCTCGCCTACGCTGAACTTTTTGAGGCCAGTTCCATCTTTTTCAAGTGTTTTCTTATTCCTTCTAATTGCACTTCGAATTCGGGCCAGCAGCTCTGAAGTACCAAAAGGTTTTGTAATATAATCATCTGCACCAAGATCGAGCGCTTCTACCTTTTCACGCTCATGTCCCCGAGCGGAAACAACAATGATTGGAACCTCGCTCCATTCTCTAATCGTCCTTAATACCTCGATTCCATCTAGATCAGGCAATCCCAAGTCCAACAAAACTAAATCAGGGGAATGAGAAGCCATCATGGAAATGGCTTCATTGCCCTTTCTGGTCTTGATGATTTGATACTGATTTGAAGTTAAAATAGCAGAAATAAAATTACTAATACCATCATCATCTTCAACAATTAAAATCAACGTTTTCATCACTTTTCCAACCCCATCATTAGTCTAAAAGTAAGTCTGAACACGGCCAGATATGTTATGTTAGTGGTAAGGAAAATCTGAATACGGCTCCACCTGACTTTCGGTTTTCCGCATTCATTTTTCCTTGATGAGCTTTTATAATAGACATACAAATCGAAAGCCCGATGCCCATCCCTCTTGATGCATCAACACTTTTCTTTCCATTAGGTACGAAGCTTTCAAATAAATAAGGTAAATGCTCAGGTGCAATTCCTTCTCCATGATCTATGACCTCAACAATGGCTTCTTTTTTAATCTTTTTCACATTCACTTCAATGGCTGTATGGTTACGTGAGTGCTTGACCGCATTTTCCAGCAGGTTAATGAGTACCTGCGTAATCAATGTCCCATCCATAGGAACAATTAACAATTTATTCGGTACTTTAACAGAGATTTTACTTTCTGGAAATCTCTTTCGAATCCGGCTAACTGATTCAGCCACAATCTCCTCCATCGCCTCATGTGATTTTGTCACATTCATCATCCCTTCATGGATTCGCGTGACAGACAACAAATTTTCAACCATTCGAATTAACCATTGTGAATCTTCTTTAATATTTCCAATCAGGTTGTTTTTAGTAGATTCGTCAAGTAATTCGTTATTTTCTAGAATGGCAGAGCTTGCACCAAGAATGGAGGTAAGAGGAGTTCTTAAATCATGAGAAATGGCGCGCAATAAATTACTTCTCATTTTCTCTTTTTCTGATTCGACAAGGATTTTGCGTTGTTCATCTGATAAATGCTTGCGTTCTAGAGCCATTGCTACTTGGGCCATAATCATTTGTAAAAACAGGCGGTCATCATGATGAAGAAGACCC
>JAIMAD010000049.1 GCA_023512145.1 Bacillus sp. (in: firmicutes)
CTACCTTAAAACACTGAAAGTAAATTTCCATTGTTTTATTTTATCATGAATCTGGTAGGTTGTTGTTTCTTTTCAAAAAATAATCAGGTGACTATTTAAGGATATTTTTTCCAATGGATGGCTGATTATACTATTACCGGATATATTCCAATGAATATCCATTTTTTTACAAAAAATAAGAACCAAACGTAGGATAGTCTGGTTCTCTTAGCTAATTGGCTAAATACATATTACCTTTTCTTTGGAATCCGAATAGTAAATTGGTAGAATTCCTCAAATTCTGCCTCTTGGGCATCGAGCTTTATCCCACTATCTGTGACCATTATTAATGATTGACGAATCGTATTCACTGCAATTCTCATGTCTTTACTGAAAGCCTTTCGTTTCGGCTTTGGTTTTTCATTTTTTTGTTCAAGTAGCCGAACAACACGTTCCTCAGTTTGCTTGACATTCAAATTTCTTTCAACAACTTCTGCTAATAGTGTCACTTGCTTTTCCGGATCTTTTAATGGAATGAGTGCACGTGCATGGCGTTCGGTAATAATTTTATTTAATAATGCCTCTTGAATTTGCTCCGGTAATTTAAGAAGACGCAGCTTGTTTGCGACAGTGGACTGCCCTTTACCAAGACGTTGTGCTAGTGCCTCTTGCGTCAAGTTGTGCAATTCAAGCAACTTACCGTAAGCACTTGCTTCTTCAATCGGAGATAACTCCTCGCGTTGTAAATTCTCGATAAGTGCTACAGATGCTGTTTCGGTATCCGATAAATTTTTTATGATAGCTGGTGCTTCAGTCCAACCGAGCTTTTTCATTGCACGCCAGCGGCGCTCCCCAGCGATAATTTCATATTGGTCTACATCAAACTCCCTGAGGACAATCGGTTGAATGATTCCATGTATATGAATGGTACGAGCTAATTCTTCAATTTTCCCCTCATCAAAAACGGTTCGAGGTTGGAAACGGTTTGGAAGAATTTGATCAATTGGAATTTTTCTAATTTCCTCATTTTTTTCTATACTTATCTCTTTTTCAAGCTCAAGATCAAGCTCAACCTCTTGTTCTCCCTTGTCACCGAGGCCAAAAAAGCGTGTAAACGATTGTTTCATCCCCAACACCCCTTTACGAAACTCCCTATTACTTATTCTCTATGCAAATAAATTCTTCCTGCTTATGCCAACATTTTTGTTAAAATTCATTGTCCGGAAATAGTCCTTTTCCTATTCAATTGGTGTCTTTCCCGGTGTCCCTGGTTTCCGCGGGTATTTCTTTGGCGTCCGCGTTTCTTTTTTTATGATTAAAATAGTCCGCTCACTTTCTTCCATTGGCAACGTAAATGTGACTATTTTTTCCACTCTACCCCCAAGAGTAGTAATTGCCTTTTGCCCCATTTCTAATTCATCCTTAGCATGGGCTGCTTTCATCGCTAAAAAGTGACCCCCAACTTTTACAAGTGGCAAACAAAGTTCACTTAATACCGACATTCTTGCGACTGCTCTGGCGGTAACAACATCAAAACCCTCTCGATAATTTGGGTTTACCCCAAAGGTTTCCGCACGGTCATGGATAAAATGGACATTTTTTAAAGTTAATTCATTAGCAAGATGATTTAAAAAAGAAATACGTTTATTAAGTGAATCAACAATCGTTACTTCAAGTTGTGGAAAAACAATTTTTAAAGGAATACTCGGGAACCCCGCGCCTGCCCCAACATCACAAAGATGAAATGGTTTTGTAAAATCAAAATAGAACGCTGCACTAATTGAATCATAAAAGTGCTTTAAATAAACGTCCGCTTTATCGGTTATTGCTGTTAAATTCATTTTTTCGTTCCACTCAACTAAAATCTGATAATACTTTTCGAACTGGTCAAGTTGTTCTTTTGTAAGGATAATTCCCTTTTCACGAAGACTAGCTTCAAATTGTTCAATCATCATTATCAATTCTTCCTCGCTCTATGATCTAACTACTTATTTGTTGGTCCTTGCAACCCGACCCTGTTCTAAGTAAACAAGCAAGATAGAAATATCTGCTGGATTTACCCCTGAAATACGAGAGGCCTGGGCGATCGATAATGGCTTAATTAGCTTTAACCGTTGACGCGCTTCTGTTGCAATTCCTGAAATCTTATCATAATCGATATTCTCAGGGACCTTTTTATTCTCCATTTTCTTTAATCGTTCTACCTGTTGTAGTGACTTTTCAATATAACCTTCGTATTTAATTTGTATTTCCACTTGTTCCTTAATGTCGTCATCCAATTCATTTTCACTTTTGGTAAGTTTTTCAAGTAGCTTATAATTCATTTCTGTTCTTTTTAACAAGTCCGAGGCACGAATACCATCTTTTAGTTCACTGCCGCCAATGCTTTTAATCAGCTCTTGTACGTCTGCTGAAGGTTTGAGAATCGTTGATGATAACCTTTTCTTTTCTGTCTCTATCGCTGCTTTTTTCACTAAATATCTTTGGTAGCGGTCATCACGAATGAGTCCGACTTCGTGACCCATTTCTGTTAAACGTAAATCGGCATTATCATGACGTAAAAGGAGGCGATATTCTGCTCTCGATGTTAGCAATCGATACGGTTCACTCGTTCCTTTTGTAATCAAATCATCAATTAACACCCCAATATACGCATCGGAGCGACCCAACACTAACTGATCGCGTTCCAAGGCGTTTAAACCTGCATTGATTCCGGCCATTAACCCTTGGCCGGCCGCTTCTTCATAGCCAGACGTCCCATTAATTTGACCAGCTGTGTATAGATTTTTGACAATTTTTGTTTCAAGTGTCGGCCATAACTGGGTTGGTACTAGCGCATCATATTCAATTGCATATCCTGCTCTCATCATTTGTGCATTTTCGAGTCCCGGAACCGTTTTAATTATTTGCTGTTGCACATCTTCAGGTAAGCTTGTTGAAAGACCCTGCACATATACCTCTTGAGTATGCCTACCTTCTGGCTCAAGGAAAATCTGATGGCGCGGCTTGTCATTAAATCGGACGACCTTATCTTCAATTGATGGACAATAACGTGGTCCCGTTCCTTTAATCATTCCAGAATACATCGGCGAACGATGGAGATTATCATCAATTAATTTGTGTGTGTGTTCGTTGGTATAGGTTAACCAACACGGAAGCTGATCGGTAATAAATTTTGTTGTCTCATAGGAAAAGGCTTGTGGTGCTTCATCACCAGGCTGGATCTCCGTTTTGCTATAGTCGATGGTATGGCCATTTACACGCGGCGGTGTCCCTGTTTTAAATCGGACGAGTTCAAAACCAAGTTCTTCTAGATGATCAGATAATTTAATAGATGGCTGTTGGTTATTGGGACCACTTGAATATTTCAATTCTCCTAGAATGATTTCCCCACGGAGGTAAGTGCCTGTTGTAATAACAACTGTTTTTGAACGGTAAACCGCACCTGTTTTCGTCACTACCCCCTTACATGTGCCGTCCTCGACAATCAATCGTTCGACCATACCCTGGAGTAATGTCATATTTGGTGTATCTTCAATTGTTTTCTTCATTTCATGCTGATAAGCAAACTTATCTGCCTGAGCCCTAAGCGCTCGAACGGCTGGACCCTTACCCGTGTTGAGCATCCTCATTTGAATATATGTTTTATCGATGTTTTTAGCCATTTCCCCGCCGAGCGCATCAATTTCGCGAACGACAATTCCTTTAGCCGGTCCACCAACAGAAGGATTACATGGCATAAAGGCCACCATATCGAGGTTAATGGTAATCATTAATGTTTTTGCGCCAATCCTTGCCGCAGCAAGCCCAGCTTCGCAGCCCGCATGGCCCGCACCGATGACAATGACGTCATAATTTCCTGCTTCGTATTGCATATGGTACCTCCTTTTCCGTCTTTGACGGGAACATTCGTTCATATCTACTTTTTAACAGATAAGAAAGTTTAAAATTTTTGACTTTGAGAATTGTCCGTGCTGCAGCGCCCTAGCGGCTAGTGTCCTTCGCTCTCCGCCCTACGATAAGTCAACATCGAATCGCCTCCGGCTCTTCGTGTTTCCAATACTCACTTGGAGCGCTCCAGGCCTGTCGTGCGCTGACCAGTGCGCTTGCGCTTTTCTTATTTGCCTAAACAGAATTGAGAAAATAACTGGTCAATCAGACTTTCATGAACGCTTTCGCCAATAATTTCCCCAAGTAATTCCCAGGTTCTTGTTAAATCTATTTGCACGATATCAATTGGAATTCCCATTTCCACGTTATCGATTGCTTCCTCAATGGTCGTGAGGCACAAGTGTAATAAGGCAATATGGCGACTGTTTGAAACATAGGTTATGTCACCGCCGTCGATCGAACCGGCAAAAAATAATGAGGCAATCGCTTCTTCTAACTCATCAATACCACGCTCTTCCAAAAGAGAAGTCGTGACAATATGATGGGATTGTGCTAATTTATTGACCCGCTCCATATCGATTTGCTTGGTGAGGTCTGTTTTATTGACAATAACGATTGTATTCATCTTACTAACAACTTCAAAAAGATTCTCATCCTCGATGGTTAGTTTGTCAGCATAATTCAAAACCAACAAAATTAAATCGGCTTCCTTTAATACCTGACGGGAACGTTCCACACCAATCCGTTCGATGATATCCTCTGTTTCCCTAATCCCAGCTGTGTCCGAAAGCCGAAGGGGTACACCGCGGACATTTACATATTCTTCAATTACATCCCGTGTTGTTCCCGGAATATCTGTAACAATCGCTTTATTTTCATGGACAAGGCTATTTAATAACGAGGATTTTCCCACATTTGGCCGACCGACTATCACGGTAGACAGCCCATCTCGTAAAATTTTCCCTTGCTGTGATGTTTGCAAAAGTTTCTTTATTTCCTCACGAACAAAATGAGCCTTTTCTAATAACATCTTATGTGTCATATCTTCAACATCGTCATATTCCGGATAATCAATATTAACTTCGACATGGGCAAGTATTTCTAAGATTTCTTGCCTGAGTCTACGAATAAGCTTTGATAAGCGTCCTTCCATTTGTCCTAAGGCCACATTCATGGCTCGATCCGTTTTTGCCCTGATTAAATCCATAACGGCTTCTGCTTGGGATAGATCGATTCGTCCATTTAAGAAAGCTCGTTTCGTAAATTCCCCAGGTTCCGCCAATCTTGCCCCACTAGTTAACACAAGCTGGAGCACACTATTGACTGAAACAATCCCGCCGTGGCAGTTTATTTCAACGATATCCTCTTTAGTAAATGTCTTTGGCCCCTTCATCACGGATACCATTACCTCTTCGACCACTTGAGCAGATTTTGGATCGAGCAGATGCCCATAATGAATCGTATGTGTTGCTACATTAGAAAGCAGCTTTCCTCCGACGCTCTTAAATAACTTATCCGCTATTTGAATGGCATCTCCACCGCTCAAACGAACAATTGCAATTGCCCCCTCCCCCATTGGAGTGGATATTGCAGCAATTGTATCAAATTCCATTTTTCTCACCTCATGTATAAAAAAAACCAGCTCAAATAATAAACCAGAATACTATTCCAAAACATTAGAATACCACATCAGTTTCTGCTAAAAAAGAAAATATTTTCTCTGAATAATTGTCCACAGGTCAATTATGTCCTTTTATTATTTTAACTTATCCACATGTGAATAACAATAAAACGAAAGGGATGTAACTTCTGTTATCCACAATACTCGCTTTTTCTAGCTTTAAATCTAACAAAAGGTGTTAAGCATCCATTTAGCGCAACTCAAGGTGGAGCGAAGTAAGCTAATCGTAAGGGGGCTAGCGCCGGGTTCAGATACCTACTTTCTATTTATCCAGACTAAATTATTTTATAATTTCCTAAACAACGAAAAAAAACATCCTATAAAAGTACAGGATGTTTTTGTTATTTCGACCAAGTTTACCGCTAAGCATTAGCAGACTTGTCTTTAGCGTCGCACAACGGTAGCTTTATTTTTTATTTATCTTTTCACAGGAGTAATTAAAATAAACCGGTGTGGTTCGGTACCATCAGATAATGTTTTTACTCGTTTATTTTCGGATAATGCCGTATGAATAATTTTACGCTCATAGGAAGGCATAGGTTCTAAGGAAATATCCTTTCCTGTCTTGACAGCCTTACCAGCAAGGCGATGTGCTAATTGGACCAGCGTATCATTTCTTCTTTTCCGGTAATCTTCAGCGTCCAAGATAACCGTTAAATATTGATTTGAAAAGCGATTTAGGACCAGCTGTGTCAAATATTGAAGAGAATTAAGTGTTTGACCTCTTTTACCAATCAAAAGAGCTATTTTTTCTCCTGACATCAAAAAGTAAATATGTTTGCCATCGCGTTTAATTTCTATTTTTGCTGGGGCTCCCATTTGTTCACTTACTTGCGTTAGAAACTTTTTTGCTTCTTCGATTGGATCAATAATGATCGTTACTTTGACAACAGCCTTTCGCATTCCAAAAATACCGAAAATCCCTCTTTTTCCTTCATCAATGATGTCTATATCTGTTTGGTCTTTTGTTGTCTTTAATTGAGCTAAAGCCGATTCTACAGCTGCTTCGACAGTTTGTCCTGTAGCAGTTACCTGTTTCACTTTTTTGCTCCTCCCGCTTTACCGGTAGCTGCAGCTTTTCTCAGGTCCGGTCCTTTAATAAAATATGTTTGAGCAATCATAAAGAGATTACCTACTACCCAATAGAGAGAAAGTGCTGCTGGAAAACTAAAGGCAAAAACGACAATCATGATTGGCATCATCCACAACATCATCGCCATTTGCGGATTTTGATCTTGGCCAGCCATCATCATTTTTTGTTGAATAAATGTGGTGATACCGGCAACGATAGGTAAAATATAGTATGGATCCTTATCCCCAAGGTCAAACCAGAGGAAATTATCTTGAGCAATTTCCCTCGTTCGTGAGATTGCATGGTAAAAACCAATTAATATCGGCATTTGAACAATTAATGGAAAACAACCAGCCATGGGATTAACGCCATGTTTTGAAAAGATTGCCATTGTTTCCTGCTGCAACTTTTGCTGTGTTTTTTGATCCTTTGAACTGTACTTCTTTTTAAGTTCTGCCATTTCTGGTTGTAATGCCTGCATGGCTTTAGAACTTCTTGTTTGTTTGATCATTAGCGGTAACATAACTAGTCGAATTAGGATGGTAACGACGATAAGTGATAACCCAAAGCTGCCCCAAAGTAAATGAGCACCTTCTAAAATCAACCAGGATAAAGGATAGACAATATATTCATTCCAAAAGCCTGTACTTCCCGAAGTAATCGGCTCCTTAATTTCACTGCACCCCGTGAGCAACACGAATACAGAAAGGATACCGATTATTAATATTATTCGTTTTTTCAAGCAACTTTTCCTCCTTGCACTAAAGATGGTGAGTAAGTGTCAATCCAACCTTTATGTACTTTATTATTTTCAATAATTCAAAGGTATTTTATCACTTTTTTGAAAGGAAAAGCCACAAGTGTCCTTCTTTATTTTGATTTAATTCTTACAAATTTGATTAAAGTTATTTTTTTAACACTTTTCCAACTTTAAGGACATGGGTCAAACTCTTTTTTATCTCAAAAAAATCCATTTCAGCTGCCGGTTTCCTGGCAATAATTACGTAATCATTCCCAGGAGCCAACTGATCTTTTAGTTCAAGTATAGATTGTCGTAAATACCTTTTAATTCTGTTTCTAATCACAGCATTTCCTATCTTTTTACTCACAGAAAAGCCAATACGAAAATAGACCTGGCCTTCCTTTTTTAAAGAATAGACAACAAACTGCCTATTCGCAAATGAACATCCATTCTGAAATGCTGCTTGGAATTCTTTATTTTTTTTTATACGGAACTCTTTTTTCATAAAAAACACCTTCAGTCGGATTAGAAAAAAGACCACTGACATTTCAGTGGTCTATGCTGACAATACTTTTCTTCCTTTAAGACGGCGACGAGCTAAAACGTTACGTCCGCCTGGTGAGCTCATACGACTACGAAAACCGTGAACTTTACTATGTTTACGCGTATTTGGTTGATATGTTCTTTTCATTATGTGACACCTCCCTGGAGGAATAGCTATCAATTTTTGCTGACAGTCTTACTTATTATAAAGATGTAAGCATAAAAATGTCAACCACTCTCTAACTATTGTTACCCCTTTCCATTTTTTTGAATATGATTTAGTCACTTTTTAAGAAAAATCACTGGTCAACGAATCCTCTAAGGACGGGTCATGTGTCGTAGTTGAACGAATTAGAAATTGGAAAGTAACTAACCAAACTTTTTTTGTGGAAATTATTTCCCCCAATCTTAGCCCAGCAATTCTAATGCAAGTACGAGTTAAGGATCCCTACCCTTCTTAAACTTCCCTTACTGGATATCGAAGACCAAGAAAATAACTTAGCTCTATCCTTTTTGTTTCCCTGTGGATAACAATTCGACACCTTTTTCACTTCGCACACAAGTTGTTGACAGGTTTTGCACAATAAACATCCCTGTGGACAATTTATATGCACATAATGTTATAGTTGTGGATAAACTACGAAGAGGCATTGCACATCAAGCAAATATTTGATATTATATTTGTGTTTTCACTCTGAATAAGTTTAACCTCTGAATTTGTTATCCACAAATTGTGGATAACATGTGGATAGATTGTTCTAGCCTTCTGTAGGAACTTGTCCACAAGAGGGGGATATTGTCGAAAACCCGCTTTGCTTCCTTATTATACGTTATCCACAATCACTTTTTCGTATATTAATACATTACTAGGTTGTACTGTCAGTATAGACCTCATTTTTAGGTATCTTTCGTTAGATAGTTTACCCGGTTCCAAAGAGAATACTCGTCATAATTTCTTTTGAGCAAGAAAGGAAATGATAGTAGTATCAGTTAAAATTAAATATTTTTTTTAAGTAAGGAGGGCTGCTAGTTGGAAAATATTGCAGATCTTTGGCATGCTGCATTAGCCCATATCGAGAAAAAAATAAGCAAGCCAAGCTTTGATACATGGCTTAAGTCCACCAAGGCTCATTCCCTGCAAGGTGATTTGCTGGTTATAACTGCCCCCAATGAATTTGCACGTGATTGGCTGGAAGAGCGTTATTCCCAGTTAATTTCAGGGATTCTCTATGAGATTACTGGAGAAGAACTATCAGTAAAATTTATTATTCCGCAAATTCAACATGAGACAGATAGTAATATTCACTTGCCTCCAAAAAGGGTACGAAAAGACGATGACCATGGTGAATTTCCACAAGGTATTTTGAATCAGAAGTACACCTTTG
This sequence comes from Bacillus sp. (in: firmicutes), assembly GCA_023512145.1. Taxonomy (GTDB): domain Bacteria; phylum Bacillota; class Bacilli; order Bacillales; family Cytobacillaceae; genus Neobacillus. The sequence continues at coordinate 9,294 of JAIMAD010000049.1, forward strand.
ATACATTTGTTATTGGTTCGGGGAATCGTTTTGCCCATGCCGCATCCCTAGCAGTAGCCGAAGCACCTGCAAAGGCATACAACCCACTCTTTATTTATGGAGGCGTCGGGTTAGGAAAGACTCATTTAATGCATGCGATTGGCCATTATGTTTTAGATCATAATCCTGCTGCAAAAGTAGTTTATCTATCATCAGAAAAATTTACAAATGAGTTTATTAACTCGATTCGTGATAATAAAGCGGAGAATTTCCGCAATAAATATCGAAATGTCGATGTCTTACTTATTGATGATATTCAGTTTTTAGCTGGAAAAGAATCAACCCAAGAGGAATTTTTCCATACTTTTAATAGTCTTCATGAAGAAAGCAAACAAATTATTATCTCCAGTGACCGCCCACCAAGAGAAATACCGACTTTGGAGGATCGGTTGCGCTCCCGCTTTGAATGGGGACTAATTACTGATATTACGCCACCCGATTTGGAGACCAGAATCGCCATTCTTCGAAAAAAAGCTAGGGCAGAAGGATTAGATATACCAAACGAGGTAATGCTTTATATCGCCAATCAGATTGATACAAACATCAGGGAACTTGAAGGAGCACTTATCCGGGTTGTCGCCTATTCTTCCTTAATTAATAAAGATATAAATGCTAATTTAGCTGCAGAGGCATTAAAGGATATTATTCCAAGCTCAAAGCCAAAGGTAATTACCATTCATGAAATTCAAAAGGTCGTTGGAGAATACTTTAGTCTTAAGCTTGAGGACTTTAAAGCTAGAAAAAGGACGAAGTCTGTCGCCTTTCCAAGACAAATTGCTATGTACTTATCACGCGAATTAACAGATTATTCTTTACCTAAAATAGGTGATGAATTTGGCGGACGTGATCATACAACTGTTATCCATGCCCATGAGAAAATCTCTAGACTTCTTCAGTCAGACCCACTAATGCAAAGACAAATGAAGGAACTACATGAGCTGTTGAAAGTTTAGTGAAAAGGTTTTATCAGAATGATCCTTTTACAAATTTTTATGATCGTCTTCACTATTAACTAATAAAATGCTTAGCATTGCACACACCATCTTTAGTTGTTAGTATTGTGAATAACTTATGCGATTCCATACACAGCTTATCCACATGTGGATAGGCTGTGTTTCCCTTACAATATTAGGGTTATCCACATATTCACAGGCCCTACTACTTCTTCTACTACTTTTTTAACTAAATATTATATGTTATTGCCTTAAAAAATATGCATAATAACGGAGGATTTAATGCGATGAAATTTATCATCCAACGAGATCGCTTAGTTCAAAGTGTTCAAGATGTCATGAAAGCTGTCACTAGCAGAACAACAATCCCAATCTTAACTGGAATCAAAATTACCGCAACAATGGAAGGTGTTACATTAACAGGTAGTGATTCAGATATATCCATACAATCCTTTATTCCTAAAGAGGATGAAGGAAATGAAATTGTAGAAATTAAACAAGCAGGTGCTATTGTTCTCCAAGCAAAGTTCTTTAGTGAGATTGTTAAAAAACTTCCGACAGATTCGGTTGAAATTGAAGTTCTTGGTTCACTTCAAACTGTCATTCGCTCTGGGAAATCGGAGTTTAACCTTGTCGGTCTTGATGCTGAGGAGTATCCGCATCTTCCACAAATAGAGGAAAATAATAAATTTCAAATTGCTACAGATCTTTTAAAAGCTATGATTAGACAAACTCACTTTGCGGTGTCCACCTCAGAAACACGCCCAATCTTGACAGGTGTAAACTGGAAAGTTGAAAGTGATCTACTTTCCTGTATTGCAACAGATAGCCATCGACTTGCACTAAGGAAAGCTAAAATCAAAACCGAGAACAGCGAAAGCTATAATGTTGTCATTCCTGGAAAAAGCTTGAATGAGCTAAGTAAAATTATTGATGATAGCAATGACTTAGTTGATATTGTTATTACGGAAAATCAAATTTTATTTAAGGCGAAGCATTTATTATTTTTCTCAAGATTGTTAGAAGGCAACTATCCTGATACATCTAGATTAATTCCCAATGAAAGTAAAACAGATTTAACAGTTAACACAAAAGATTTTTTACATGCGATTGATCGTGCCTCCTTACTTGCACGAGAAGGTAGAAATAATGTGGTAAAGTTAGCAACAATTGCGGGTGGAATTATCGAAATTTCTTCGAATACTCCAGATGTTGGGAAAGTTGTTGAAGAGATTCAAAGTGGTTCAATTGACGGAGAAGATTTAAAGATATCTTTTAGTGCAAAATACATGATGGATGCGCTTAAGGCACTTGAAGGAACCGATATAAGCGTAAGTTTTACTGGAGCTATGCGTCCCTTCGTCATTCGCCCTCTTCACGATGACTCAATCTTACAGCTAATTTTACCTGTAAGAACGTATTAACCTTAAACAAAATTCTATGGATGCCGCCATTATATACTGGTGGCTTTCTTTGCATTTCCATGTATGTTAGTTTTCTTTTTTAGTTTCCTTTGTATCTAGACGAATTATTTAGTAAAATAAAGTATTGAGACCATTTTAGAAATGAGCGTGACAATAATGCCTGAAAAAATAAAACTGAATACGGAATATATTACCTTGGGACAATTTCTTAAATTGGCTGAGGTTATTCAAACAGGTGGAATGGCCAAATGGTTTTTAAGTGAACATGACATTTTTATTAATGGTGAACAAGATCAACGAAGAGGTAGAAAGCTTCATGCTGGCGACAACGTCAAAATTGCTGGTTTTGGGGAGTTTGTGATTATCTAAGTATCAATATAAACTTTGACAAATGACCAGCTTTAGTGTCTAGGAGTTTTCGCTTTTCTAAAAAGATAAAAATTTAAACTTTGATAATTGTCCAGCTTCATTCGCCATCGTCTCGGGTCATAAGCCAATCCGGAAGGAAGGTTAAAGAACAACCATCATGCCGGCTCGTCTTATGCCTGTCGGCGATTACGGGCGCCTTGCGCTTTTCTTAGAAGGATGCGTTTCCCATGTATATTGAAAAGTTAGCATTAAGGAATTATCGCAATTATGAAGAACTATTCGTAGAGTTTGAAAATAAGGTGAATGTCATCTTAGGTGAGAATGCTCAAGGTAAAACAAATGTCATGGAAGCAATTTATGTTTTAGCAATGGCAAAGTCACACCGAACTTCTAATGACAAAGATCTTATTCGCTGGGATCAAGAATATGCTAAGATAGAGGGTAGAGTTCAAAAACAACATAGTTCATTGCCACTACAATTAGTCATATCGAAAAATGGAAAAAAAGCCAAATGTAACCATATTGAACAACAAAAGTTAAGTCAATATGTAGGAAATTTGAATGTGGTCATGTTTGCCCCAGAGGATCTCAACTTAGTTAAAGGTAGCCCGCAAGTTCGAAGACGATTTATTGATATGGAAATTGGACAGGTATCCCCCATTTATTTACATGATATAAGTCAATATCAAAAAATACTAAAACAACGCAACCACTATCTAAAAATGCTGCAGATAAAAAGGCAAACAGATTTAACAATGCTCGAGGTATTAACGGAACAGTTTATTATGATGTCCGTGAAAATTGTTACGAAGAGGTTCGAATTCCTGCGATTACTCGAGAAGTGGGCAAAACCCATTCACCAAGGGATTTCAAGAGGCCTGGAATCTTTGGAAATTAACTATAAACCTTCTGTAGAGGTATTAGAAGATCAAGACTTGTCGAAGATGATAGCATGCTTTGAGGAAAAATTTAACAAACTTAAAACGAGGGAAATTGAACGTGGCACAACACTGTTCGGTCCCCATCGCGATGATTTGCTGTTTGTTGTAAATGGAAGAGATGTTCAAACCTTTGGGTCGCAAGGCCAGCAGCGAACAACCGCACTATCACTTAAGCTTGCTGAAATTGAATTAATTTATGCGGAAATTGGTGAGTATCCAATTTTATTGCTAGATGATGTCTTATCAGAATTGGATAATTATCGGCAGTCACATTTGCTCAATACCATCCAAGGGCGAGTTCAAACCTTTGTGACAACAACAAGTGTCGATGGAATCGACCATCAAACATTAAGAGAAGCTTCAACCTACAGTGTTGAAGCAGGTTATATAAGAAAAGTGTAAGCGAATGTTGTACAATTATTGCAAGGCTTACTAGTAAGAAAGTCGATTGAGGTGGAACATGTATATTCATATCGGGGAAGATACTAATATTATGGCAAAAGATATTATTTCTATTTTAGATAAAGAGAGTGCAAACAACTCTCCACTTTTTGAAGAATTCAAAGACCACCATAAAGGGAAATTAATCAACCTTTCCAAAAACCCCTTTAAGTCGGTCATTATTACATATAATAATGTTTACTTATCCCCGATTGCCTCAGGAACTTTAAAAAAACGTTCAAGTCAAATGAATACACTTCAATTTTAAAATAGTAGGGTATTAGCAATAAATTATAGATATATATTTGCCAGAAGGTGTAGGTGAACTAGCATGACTATGGAACAAAAAGCATTAGAAGAAGCATATGGTGCAGAGCAAATACAGGTTCTTGAAGGACTTGAGGCTGTTCGCAAAAGACCTGGTATGTATATTGGGTCAACGAGCTCCAGGGGTCTCCATCACCTTGTTTGGGAAATTGTTGATAACAGTATTGATGAAGCATTGGCTGGTCATTGTGACGAAATTAATGTCATCATTGAAAAAGACAATAGCATTACAGTTATCGATAATGGTCGTGGTATTCCAGTAGGAAACCAAGAAAAAATGGGACGTCCAGCCGTTGAAGTTATTATGACTGTGCTCCACGCTGGTGGAAAATTTGGCGGCGGCGGTTATAAAGTTTCTGGGGGTCTGCATGGCGTAGGGGCTTCAGTTGTAAATGCGCTCTCCTCCCAACTTGAGGTTTATGTTCACCGTGACGGTAATATTTATTTAATAAAGTTTGAACGCGGGGTACCAGTTACAGAGTTAGCGGTAATTGGAACGACTGACAAAACAGGGACAACTACTCATTTTATTCCTGACTATGAAATTTTCACCGAAACATTAGAATACGAATACGATACACTCGCTACCCGACTTCGGGAGCTAGCCTTTCTTAACAAAGGATTGAAAATTACGATTGACGATAAGCGTGAGGAAAATAAACAAAATGAATACTGGTACGAAGGCGGAATTAAATCCTATGTTGAGCATTTAAACCGGACAAAAGAAGTGGTCCATGATGAGCCAATTTATATTGAGGGTGAGCGCGATGGGATTAGTGTTGAAGTTGCGCTTCAATATAATGAGGGGTATACAGATAGCATGTACTCCTTTGCGAACAATATCCACACATATGAAGGCGGTACACATGAATTTGGATTTAAAACTGCGTTAACAAGAGTCATCAACGACTATGCAAGAAAAAATGGCCTTATTAAAGAGGCTGATACCAATCTTTCAGGTGAAGATGTTCGTGAAGGTCTGGTATCAATTATTTCAATTAAACACCCTGATCCACAATTTGAAGGACAAACAAAGACGAAGCTCGGAAACTCTGAGGTTCGAACAATTACAGATGCTGTTTTTTCCAGCCATTTTGAAAAATTCCTTTTAGAAAACCCAACGGTAGCAAAGAAAGTTGTTGAAAAGGGGTTATTGGCCTCCAGAGCAAGGTTTGCTGCGAAAAAGGCCAGGGAATTGACGCGCCGGAAAAACTCCTTAGAGGTTTCTAGCTTACCGGGAAAATTAGCAGACTGTTCTTCCAAGGACCCTGCTGAAAGTGAAATATATATCGTTGAGGGTGATTCTGCCGGTGGTTCAGCAAAACAAGGGCGTGACCGCCATTTTCAAGCAATCCTACCGCTTCGAGGGAAAATTCTTAATGTGGAAGATTTTCCCGAAGCCAGAAAACCATCATACAAGTTGACCGTTGATTTCGGACGTGAGATAGGCATAAAAAAATCAAGCGCACAGATAACGGCGCTCTATAAAAAAGAAGATTTAATCGGCCATATGGTGATAGGTGTGGTTAACTTTACGCCTAAAAGAATCGCAGGTTTTA